>PFTO01000064.1 GCA_002789615.1 Acidobacteria bacterium CG_4_9_14_3_um_filter_49_7
GAGGATTGAATGCCAGGTTAAAATCCAGCCGCATGATGTCCCCTGGTGTTTCCTTCAGTTCGAGAAACCGCCCGGCACCGTAACTTTCTTTCCCGGAAGTGGCATCCCGGAAAGGAATAAATAGCTCATGGTCATATTTACCTTTGAGATTCATTTTATACGCTGTTAGTTGGCAATTTTCTCCATTCACACTGAAGTGGAGAACAGCATACCGGTAATATCCCTTCTCAAGATTCCGACTGGTCAGCATGGTGATTTTGTCCGGGTGTTGAATCCGTTCCACTTTCGCATTCAGAACAAGGTCAGAGTTGGGTTCAAAATATCTCAAGTGTTGAAACTGAAGAAGCTCCGGCCTCTTGGAATCAAAGACAATTAGAATCAGGCGTTCTTTCCCTGTATAGGCCTGAAGGGTATAGCTTCCGAAATGAAACAGCATTCCATCTTCAACCGCCTCGCTATTCACCGATTTTCCGTTTAATTCCACTGAAACATCGTCCGTCAAACTTTTCCATGTCCAATTGCCGTCCACATTCGATACCTTGAGCACCGCATCTGCGGCTTTATCAGACATGTTAACGGCATGACTCCCCGGAACAAGGTAGCAGATAATCCCCGCAGGCACACTCAACCTTCCGATTCCCGCCATGGGTGACACCGGATCATTTTTGAAATCGACATTTGTCTTTTCCCGCATCTTCAAAAGATTCGCCGTCCAATCTGAAATTTCATTCCTTTTCAATGCGCCGCCGCTATTTGTGCAAGCCACAACAAACAATCCCGCAACAACTGTCGCCAGTATAGTCAATTTCTTCAAAGTAAACCTCCGTGTATTACCTGGTCGCACATAGAAACATTCTACACCCATTTCCTCAGAGCATAAGAGTTTTTTGTTAAATTGACTAAATACGATACAATGTCATCATCAGGATTTAAAGGAGAGTGCCATGGAAAACATTCGGGAGCTATATCGAGTGGGGAATGGACCGTCCAGCAGCCACACAATGGGTCCAACGAGGGCTGCCAGCACATTCAAACAACAATCCATGGGTGCCAGCTCCTTTCGTGTAACCCTGTATGGCAGCCTCGCCGCCACCGGCAAAGGCCACCTGACGGACGTGGCCATTACACAGGTATTGGCCCCTTCCCCGGTGGACATCCTCTGGAAGCCAGATGAAACTCTTCCGCTTCATCCAAACGGCATGCGGTTCGAGGCATTGGACTCCGATGGAAATGCCATGGGGAATTGGGATACATACAGTGTTGGCGGCGGTGCAATCCGGGATGCCAAGAATTGGGAAACAAAAATCAAACCGGTTTATCCCCTGTCCTCCATGGACAAGATTCTGACATGGTGTGAAGAAAACGGAAGCTCGCTCTGGGAATTTGTAGTTCAATCGGAAGGGACTGAAATCCTGACATTTCTGGAAACCATCTGGAAAGAAATGGAAACAACCCTTCGTCGGGGATTGAAAACCGAAGGACTGCTGCCCGGTACCTTACATCTTGCCAGAAAGGCCGCATCCTACCACATCAAAGCCATCAATGCCTCTCACGCGGTGCGGGTGATCGGCAGCGTATTTGCCTACGCGCTGGCAGTTTCTGAAGAAAACGCCGGGGGCGGCACCGTCGTCACAGCCCCTACCTGCGGGTCATCCGGCGTTCTCCCCGCAGCCTTGTACTATCTCCGGGAAGCCTATCATTTTGATACCGAGCGGATTCTTCGTGCCCTTGCCACCGCCGGGCTTATTGGAAATCTGGTGAAGAAAAATGCGTCCATTTCCGGCGCGGAAGTGGGATGTCAGGGAGAAATTGGCACCGCCTGCGCCATGGCGTCTGCTGCGGCCGCCCAGCTTCTCGGCGGGACAGTCCCCCAAATAGAATATGCCGCCGAAATGGGGATGGAACACCACCTGGGCCTCACCTGCGACCCCGTGGAAGGCTACGTCCAGATTCCCTGCATCGAACGAAATGCCGTCGCAGCCGGTCGTGCCCTGCATTGCTCCACATTTGCCCTCTTCTCCGACGGCCATCACCGGATCAGTTTTGATGAAGTGGTGACCACCATGCGTGAAACAGGTCTCGATATGGGAAGTTGTTACAAAGAAACAGCCCGTTCAGGCCTTGCCCGCCACTGGCTGGATAGTGAGTCAGCCCGGAAGGGCTGACAGGAGCTCCTGCGGCGCATTTGTTTCGTTTTTTGTGTTCTGATCGGAAAGAGACAGGAGATTGTAGAGGGCGACGGGTGGGCGCCGGTGGCGCAGTGATCTGTGAATCGTAACTTGCAAGGGGAAAGGACAGGGAACAGGCACATTTGCAACTCTCTGATTCTTCTGACCTCCTACTTCTAAGTCCTCACGTACTTTCACGGTCTTACCTCTACTCCTACCCCTACACCAACTCAGCAGAGTGATAGGAGAAGCGCCCTTTCGGACGCGTGCATAATGAATGGTGGATGGTTAAGAGCTGTAAGAGTGAAAGGAACGGGACAACAGCCTTTGACTTAACACTTTGCACGCCACTTCCGGTCAGAACACGGAACACAGAACACTTCTTTTCTTCCTCAACCTTGCCTTCTATTCAAACTTACGCCTGCAATGCAGGCGTATATGTTACACTTTCTCTGCTGGATTATTTTCAGGAGGCAGGTTCAGATGCAGGATGTTATTTTTGTTATAAATCCCGGGTCAACCTCGACAAAATACGGGGTTTTTTCTGAAACCGGTGCGATATTGGAAGAGTCTGTCGATCACGATGTAGATTCATTGAAACAGTTTGAAAAGGCCACGGATCAATTTGATCTGCGATATACGGCAGTCATGAAAGCGGTGGAAAGGCATTTTGACCCGGAAAAACAGTGCCTTGTGGCAGTTGTGGGACGGGGTGGACCCCTGAAACCCCTTGACGGCGGTGTGTACCGGATCAACGAGAAAATGCTGTCCGATTATAAATCCTGCCGGTTTGCGAACCACGCAAGCAATATGGGTTCCATGATTGCCGCAAAGCTTGCGGCACAATGGTCAGTTCCGTCATTCATTGCCGATCCGGTTACAGTGGACAATTTCTGGGATGTGTCCCGAATTTCAGGTTTTCCGGGGATCAAAAGGAAATGCCGGTCCCACGCCTTGAATATTCGCGCCACGGCCCGTCGTCACGCAGAATCCATTGGAAAAACTCTGGTAGATGTCAATTATGTTGTCGCTCATATCGGTGGTGGAATTTCCATCTGCGCGCTGGAAGGCGGTGAGATTCGGGATGTTAACGATGGGCTACTTGGTGAAGGGCCCTTCTCTCCTCAGAGGGCTGGGGTATTGCCGTTGAATGGGGTAATTGACCTGTGTTTTTCCGCTAAGCCGAAGAACGAGATTGAACGTGATTTCTCCATCAACAGCGGATTCCAGGGCTATCTCGGTACATCTAACCTCCGGGAAGTGATTGAGAAGATGAAGGATGGAGACAAGGAGGCCGACCTTGTGTATCGTGCCTTTGTTTTTCAGGTAGCAAAGGAAATCGGCAGGGAAGCGGCCGCCCTGAAAGGAAATTTTGAGGCAGTGCTCATTACAGGCGGTATTGCCTATTCTGACGTGTTTATTGAGGATTTAAAGGAATATATCGGGTTTCTTGGAACCATTGCAGTGTTTCCGGGAGAAGGCGAAATGCAGGCTCTGGGAGAAGCTGGATTCCTGGCTCTTTCCGGCACGGTACCAATTAAAGAATATAGTTGAGGCGATTATGATCATAAGCGCACAGGAAATACTGGACGGTGCCAGAAGGCAGACCGGCAATAAAACGGTTGCCGTTGCCATGGCAAATGACGCTTCCGTTCTTCAGGCAGTTGTCGAGGCGGAAAATGATGGTTTGATTCATGCTATTCTGGTGGGCGATGCGGCAGAGATGAGAGAAATCTCGCATGATGGCGGGTTTTCCCTGGATGGCATGGAAATCATCGACGAAAAAGACCCCAAAAAGGGATGTGAACTGGCGGTGGGACTTGCGGCAGATGGGAAAGCCCAGTTCTTGATGAAGGGATTTGTGAAGACCGCTGTCCTGCTCAAAGCCCTCCTGTCAAGGCCCGAATTGAAAGCCCGGGACGTGATGAGCCACGTGGCCGTCGTTGACATTCCGGGACGGGACCGTCTGCTCTTTTTCACAGACGGCGGCATGATTCCCAAACCAAACTCCGGACAGAAAGAAGCCATCTGCAGGAATATGGTGGACCTGGCGGATGCGCTGGAGGTTTCTCCTTTTCGTTTTGGATTTCTGGCTCCATATGCGGATGAAGAATCTCCAGAACATGAAGAAATCTGCAAACGCCTTGGCGATCTGGGGGAAAATCTCCATCCTCTTCCCTCCGTAACAGCAGAATATGCATTTCGTCAACTGGATGGCCTTGTAGCCACTGTTATTGAAGAATGCAATACGATCATAAAAGGGTTGACGCTATACACGGACACGATTTTCTCCGGTCTAATCATGGGTGCTACCGTACCGGTATGTCTCGTGTCCCGGTCCGACTCCGCGACAAACAAGAAAGCCTCACTGGCTCTGGGCGTATTGTATGCCGGGGGAGGTAGAAGATGATTGCCATAACAGGAACCCATTGCAGACTCCCTGTCAAGGGACAGGAAATGAGTTCGGTAATCGCATTTGAGTCATTCTATTCAGGGAAGGTTCAGGATGTGATTATTAATGAGGCTGAATCCGCCGCAACTTTCCGGGAATTGCGGCAAATCGCAAAAAATATGAAGCGCACCTTCTCCCATGTGGCCATTCTCCAGCTCAACAACCGCTCTCTTCTTTTCACCGACAGCTTTGTCCATCCGGAACCGGACATCTCCACGCTATCCAGGATCGTTGGCAATTCGGCCTTCGTGGCTGGAAAAATGGGAATCGACTCACCGAAGATTTCTATTTTGTCCGCTGTAGAAGTAGTATCGCTCCAGATGGAATCAGCTGTTCCCGCTGCCGTCATGGAGGCCATGGGGTCCAGAAAGCAGTTTGGCCCCAATGTTCGCGTGGAAGGCCCACTGTCCATGGACGTATCACTCTCACCGGAAGCTGCGGCGGAAAAGCACGTGAACACTGTAGTAGCGGGCAAAGCAGATGTTCTGGTGGGCCATCGCGCCACCATTGCCCAGGGGATTTTCAAGACATTGAGGCTGTTCGCGAAACCCCAGTCTCTCATTTCGGTAGTTACCGATGGGAAGAATCTTTTCCCTATGCCGCTGAAAATCATGTCACCGGAAGATATTCGAATCACGTTGAATTTCTGCAATGTGACCGATTGGCAAGAATGGGCCATCCAGACTGATGGCCCTGTTTCTCAATAAAAAAACAGCAGGGCCGAAGCGGCAAAGGCAACGACTGTTCCCACAATCGCCCGGGCACTAATATGCTCCTTGAAAAACAGCCTTGACAATGGGATCAGAAATAGCGGCGAGAGCGACATGAGGGTGGACGCAATCCCAATGCGGGTGTAGGCGATTGCAGCAAGTGAAAGCACAACTCCCAGAACCGGGCCCATAAAAGCTGCCCCAAGCAGCTGCGCCAACACTGGGCGAACTTTCAACCTCTTGAAATGGCTCAGGAATCTCCCCCTGAAAACAGAAATCAAGCCGATGGCAACTGCCGCAACGGAAACACGGATCAGGTTGGCCGAGATCGGGGACAAGCCACCGGCAAGTCCGTTCTTGGCAAATAGTAAACCGAGGGCCTGTCCCAGAGCCCCGCCAACTCCCATCAAAACACCCAGCGCGTAACGGGGGTGCACCTCTCCATTTCGGGGTTTTGGTTCAGTCACCACCCAGGCGATAGCCCCCACTGTTCCGGCTACAGCAAGCATTTCCATACCGTTCATGGATTCACCAAGAAAGAAATACCCCAGAATGCTGCTGAAAATGGGGACAAGTGTCATCAACAGCATTGCCAGTCGGGGACCGATCAACAGAAAGGACTCGAACAGCATGGAGTCTCCCAGCACATATCCCACAAAGCCGGACAAGCCCAGCCAGAAAAAAGCCGGGTTTCCCGCATGGATCGGAAAGGGGATTCCGAATACCAGAAAATGAATAATCAAAAGAAAACCCAGCGCAAACCAGAGGCGAATCTGGTTCACGGCATTAGAGCCGATTCGCCTGCCCGCAGCGGTAAACAGAAGGGAGCCAAAGGACCAGCAGATGGCTGTCAGAACTGCCGCGATTTGTCCAAATAGTGCCGTCGTTTCCATTCATCTCCCTCTCAAACGGCAATCTTATCATTTATGCGAGGGGCTCGAAATGATAATTTGCAGTTGAAATTGGAGCAAGATAAGAAAAAGAACAGTTCCACGTCCTGTCGGAGTGTCAAGTCCTGATTAAAAGTTGACACAT
>PFTO01000201.1 GCA_002789615.1 Acidobacteria bacterium CG_4_9_14_3_um_filter_49_7
TGCACCTGGGCAGATATTTCTTTCCCATGAAATCAACTAGCCTACGGTAACTGGGAATAATCCTGTTCAGAATGGCGTCTTTGTATGCATCCTTCAAACGTTTCTTATCATTAGTCGAGAACGATGCCGGCATTGTTCGGACGGGCTCAAAAAAAACACTTTCTTCGGCTGAGGTGACCACCATCGGAGCCATCCGCTGCACGGTTCTAAATGCAATCAGTTTCGGCAGGACAATACCCTCTTTGACTCCCTCCCTCATGTTTGCAATCGCCGTGTCAACCCAGGTCACATATCCGTCAACCCGTTTCAGAAAATTTTCGTAGTCCTTGATAGTGTTGAAAGGTTGGGCGGACCTTCCTGAGCCCCACTCGGCGAAATCCATGGGAACACAGATTATCTGATTGATTGGCATCAGATAGTTTCTGAACCCCAGTTCTTCAATTCCAGTCTTCAAAACATCCTGAAAAACATCCAGACTGAACCGATCTTCACGGGTCAACTGGTCCCGTTGAATACCCCTGATTCTCTCCCGATATTTTGTATAAAATGCCCGGACCTTTTCCCTGTGCGCTTCGCTGATATCGTTTTCAAACTGATCATCATATCGATGATCACCGAATCCGGTGGCCTGGCGCGGATATAACCGGAGGTGCTCCCGGTAATACGCCTCAAATATCCCGGCCAGTTTCCTTGACTCCGGATTCGCTGATCGTGTCTGGCAGAGGATCGCGGTGATAAGGAGAAGAATACACACATAGTCCAGCGGAGATAAGTCTGGATGAAACAGTCTTGTCAGGTCTCAGATTCATGATGACTCCTGGAGTTCATTCGGGGGGACTCTGAATAGGATCAGTGGATCTCAGAAGTGAGAGAAGTTTTCTGGTTCTATTCTTATCAGGTCCCTGAAATTGGATACGAAAAGAGAAACTGCTTGTTTCAAACTTCGTCCATCCTCTCCAGAATTATGTGAAGAAAAATTGAATGGGAAAACAGAAAAAGAGAAGGCCCGGGATTTCCCCCGGACCGCCAAATACAGTTTTCTTTTCCTCAGAACGACGAATACAAGATTCTTCTTTCTTTACAGTTTCCCTGCTACGGCCTCCGCTACTTCCAGTGAGGTGTTGGAGCCACCCATGTCATAGGTGCGGATCTTCTCCTCCCGGATCACTTCCGATATGGCGTTTTCGAGCCGCATGGCCTTGTCGGTTTCTTTCAGGTAGTCCAGCATCAGTTTGACGGAGAGAAGCATGGCCATTGAATTGACCTTGTATCGACCCGCATACTTGGGTGCGGACCCGTGGGTAGGCTCAAAGACAGCATAATTGTCCCCGGTGCTGGCGGAGGAGGCGAAACCGAGGCCTCCGACAAGCTGTGCTGATAAGTCGGAAATGATATCACCAAACAGGTTTTCCGCCACCAGTACGCCATAATTTTGAGGATTTTTTACCAGCCACATACACATGGCGTCAATGTTGGTTTCCCAGAGCTCAATTCCAGGAAAATCCAATGCAACATCACGTGCTACACGGGTCATCATGCCGCCGGTTTCCCTGAGCACGTTTGGCTTTTCAACAAGGGTGACCGTCTTTTTCCCGGCAGTTCCGGCATATTCAAATGCGGCCCGGATGATTCGCTCAGCACCTTCTTTCGTGATGATGCGGGTGGAAATGGCAATTTCATCATCCGGCACATCCATGAACCGCTTCATCTTTGAATTTCGGTCGGCCATGGCCTGTTTCAATCCTGCATCTACCGGGTAAAACTCGACGCCGGCATACATACCTTGCGTATTTTCCCGAAAAACCACCAGATCAATGTCATCGCGATAATTCAGAGGATTTCCCGCAAAGGCTTTGCAGGGCCGCATATTCACATACAGATCAAATTCCTGGCGAAGTCGCACAATGGGAGAGAAATAAACCAGTCCCTTATCCCGCAGGGCCGGGGCCAGTTCCTTTACTGCCTCATCCTTTGGCTTGGATGTGATGGCTCCAAAGAGTGCGCAATCGGTCTGCTTCATCATTTCAATGGTACGGTCGGGCAGGGGATTCCCTTCTGTTTTCCAGAACTCCCAGCCGATATCACCGTGGACATATTCGGCATCCAATTTCAACGCATCCAGCACAATCTGTGCTGCTTCCATGACATCGTTTCCCACGCCATCGCCCGGTAGCCAGGCAATTTTGTATCTGGACATTTTTCCTCCTCCAGCAACATCTTCCCGGTCATTGTATCGGAACTTTTCCGGAACGCAAGATTTTCGACGCAGACCATGGAAAATGTGTCTGTGGCACAGGTTAAGGCTGAGTCGGGACAAGGTTGAGCAGGGAAGGCGTATCTCCCATTCCCTGCCTTTTCTGGATCTTATCCGGACTTAACCTCAACCTTGCCTTTCACTTAACCTCAATCTTATCTGTCCAGTGTCAGCACCTTGTACATGGGATCCCACGGCGGAAGCAGAGTGGCCCTTTGCTTGAAAATCTTCAGCACGTCCTTGGGGACAAATTCCTTTTTCACTACAACGATCTGGATGTAGTAGTCAAACCATTTGTCAGCCATGTAGTAGAAACCGTCATGACCAAATTTCTTTCCCCATGAATTTTCCACGAGCCATTTGGTTGGCTGTTCACCGTTCATATCCACCCCGGTGAAAACCATGGCGTGTGTAGGTGTGTCGCTGTATGTTTCGAACATTTGTTTCCTGTTCAGCTTGAAATCTATGCCGTAGAGGGAAGATAGGTCATAAATCCCCGGAGCCATGATGCCATTTTTGCTGGATGATTCTTTGCCCACATCACAGCCGAACCATACCGGTGTGTCCGCCAGGACACTTTTCAGTGCCATTTGTCTCAACACATCAATGTCCACGTTGGCGAAGGTGAGATTGGGCCGGTCGTACACGGATTTGTCCAGGTCAATCTGGTAGAGTTGACCAAAGTCCCTTGTGGGAACAGATGCCAATGTCATGTAGTCATCAAGGGGGGCCCCGATGGCTTCATTGTAAAACTGGACAGGGGTGTAGGTTTTATAGGCGGTGAGCTTTTTGTCCTTGTCTTTGTATCGCCACTGGAAGGTTTTTGGAGGGATTCCAAAATTGACAACCAGAACCCGGTAGACATCTTTCAATGCCTGGACCTTCAATGCGCTTTGCCTTTCCACGTCTTTTTCAGCCCTGATTTCCAGGGCATATTCTTTCAGTATTAAATCGAGGGTACGATTGATAGTGCCGGAATGTGAAGAGGCATACGTTTCCGGCATGACATCCCTTGGGACTACACCGTATTTCTTTACGAGTTCAGCCAGCCCGACCCAGTATCCACCGTCTGGGGCCGTATGGTTCATCAGAAATTCCATGTAGCGGTTGTCCATGGGCAGGGACCGGGTTTTCATGACCGCTTCCAGAAACATATTTGCTTTTTCCAGTTTGTCATAGAAGAAGAGAAAATTCTGCGAAAACTTAATGTCCTTAATTCCCAGCTTTTCCGCTGCAATGGGACGGAGAATGTTCAGTCCGGCGAACATCCAGCAGCGTCCCGTACGCTCCTGGTTCGTGATGGACATGTCCTTGATACGGTGGGAAAAATTATCATCCATGCTGTTGATCAGATCCCGGTTCAATGTCAATTTGGCAGCGTCGGTGTCAGCAAGGGCATTTCGTGCGAAGGTCAGGTGGTTGTCCATCTTCACGGATTGGGAGAGCTCATTGAGTATTTCAGGTGTCAGCCCGGTGGGCCGGGTTTTTTTCGCCATCACAGGTGCGATGGGGAGGGCCACGATAATGAGCACCATGGCGAATCTGGCAAAATATTTCATGAATTCCTCCTTCAATCTTCATTCACCTGTATTGTAACGCGAAGGGAAATGGAAATGTTGCATAAATGATGGAAATGATACAATGCGGGACAGACAGAAACGAAAAGGAGGATGAAATGCGGTTGCTTTCATGGAATGTAAACGGAATTCGGGCCGTTCATAAAAAAGGTTTTGTAGATTGGGTGAAAGAAGCGAAACCCGAGATTCTCTGCCTCCAGGAAACCAAAGCCCAGCCGGAGCAGATCCCGGCGGAGATCTCAGAATTGACCGACTGGCACCAATACTGGCGCTCGGCGGAACGAAAGGGGTACAGTGGAGTTGGGCTTTTGACAAAAATGAAACCAAAGGAAGTGCGGTTCGGCCTCGGAATCCCTGAATTTGATACCGAAGGGCGGACAATTATAGCGTTCTACGATGAGTTTGTATTGTTCAATATTTATTTCCCCAACGGTCAGCAATCCGCTGAGCGACTGGATTTCAAGATGCGATTCTACGACGCATTTCTGAACGTGGCGGATGAGTTGAGAAAAGAAAGTTACAGCATTGTAATCTGCGGAGATGTGAATACAGCCCATACTGAAATTGATCTGGCCCGGCCCAAAGCCAACGAAAAAACATCGGGATTTTTGCCGGAAGAGCGTGCATGGATGGATGAGCTCGTTTCCCACGGCTATCTGGACACCCTGCGGCTCTTTGCCGATGAAGGGGAGAAGTATTCCTGGTGGAGTTTCAGGGCCCGGGCAAGGGAACGGAACGTGGGGTGGCGCATCGACTATTTTTTTGTATCTGAAAATATGCGAAGTCGGGTGAAAGATGCTTTTATTCTGGATGATGTAATGGGATCTGATCATTGCCCGGTTGGAATTGAACTGGAATGATAAAAGAGGTGTTCTGTGCGTCTGCGACGCATGTGTTCAGTGTTCTGACCGGAAAAGAGAAGGGGAACAGAAGAGAGAATAGCCAGCTCTTGGATTCTTCTGCCTCCTGTCCCCAACTCCTACCCCCAACTCCCTTCTGTCAAGCGGAGGAGACGATGAAGATTGTGTCGGGTGGACAAACCGGTGTGGATCGCGCCGCACTGGATGCTGCGCTTGAATGCGGTTTTTCTGCGGGTGGCTGGTGCCCGAAAGGACGGATTGCGGAGGACGGGATAATTTCTGAAAAATATCCGCTTCGGGAGCTGGATCGGAGTGGGTATAAAGCGCGCACGAAACAAAATGTCCTCGACAGTGACGGCACGGCGATTATATATTTTGGAATACTTTCCGGCGGAACGGAGCAGACACTTCTTTTCTGTATCCGGGAAAAGAAACCCTATGTTCTCATTGATGGCGAAATCGTTCCAGTTGAGCGAGCGGTACAGATGATTAAAGGCTTCGTGGCACAGAAAGCAATATCTGTTCTAAACATGGCCGGTCCCCGGGCCAGCAAAACTCCCGACGCCTACAGCTACACAAAGAAGGTGCTCCTTCTATTCCTGAAAGAGCATGTATAAGACGCGGCCGTGAATATGGAGGTGCATGAAGGGGAGGGGAATGAACAACTTCTTGACAGAAGGATTGCCCCCATCGTAAGCTGGTTCCAAAAGGAAGCAAGGTGATGACAGGATGAAGAAAGAATTTGAACTGGACATCCCGGATTCGGAACAGAATCAGCAGCAATGCCCGAAATGCGGTTGTGAGCAGGATTCAGGCAATATGGAATGCGTCCGCTGCGGCTTGATATTCGAGAAATTCCGGCCAATGCCGGGGACTGGTAGACGCCCGGGTCGTCAACCATCCGTCAATAACAGCAATTTCTTTTCCCGGAAAAACATATGGAAACTCCTGTTCCACATCAACCCTGACGGAGGCATGCCGTATATGATTGGCCGCGGACTGATCCTGACCATTATCCTCTTTTGGGGACTTCGATTGATCGTTGCGCCCATCCAATCCAATACTGTGAACAATTCCTTTCTTCACCTGATCAATCTTCCATTTCATGAAGCAGGTCATGTTTTTTTCAGACCTTTTGGACGACTGCTCACATCAATGGGGGGCTCTCTGGGGCAGCTCCTTGTACCGTTGATCTGTTGTCTCGTTTTGTTGATCAAGACCCGGGACCCTTTCGGTGGTGCGGTCACCTTCTGGTGGTTCGGAGAGAATTTCATTGATCTGGCACCCTACGTTAACGATGCGCGGCGCCTCGTCATGCCGCTGGTGGGAGGGAACACCGGCAGAACGGCTCCCTACGGTTTTCATGACTGGCAGTATATTCTGACCGAAACCGGGCTTTTGAAGTATGATCATTTTCTGGCACGGACATTCTGGGGGATTGGTTCTGTCATTATGTTTATCGCAGTTGTCTGGGGCTTTACCCTGCTGGTTCGCCAGTACAGTATCCTGAAAGCCCGGCCGTGAGTAGGTGAACAGTCTCTTGAAGTTTAATTGTTTACCGATGACGTCGGCAATTCGGATGAATCTTCCACATCCACCGGGGATCCCGGCTCGTCAGGCATTCCGGTCTCGTTTTTTCTGCGCCAGAAGGGGGCTTGAAAATTGCCTTTTCTGTGTGCCAGGAAGAGAAAAACAATACCGACAATCAGGCAGATGATGATGGTTATG
>PFTO01000172.1:0-24126 GCA_002789615.1 Acidobacteria bacterium CG_4_9_14_3_um_filter_49_7
CAGGATTATTCCCAGTTACCGTAGGCTAGTTGATTTCATGGGAAAGAAATATCTGCCCAGGTGCAGAGACTCTGTCGGCTGGTCAGGTCTTCCTGGTGGAAAAGCGTGGTATGAACACCTGGTCCGCTTCTACACGACGACCGACATGACCCCCGACGAAATTTTTGAACTGGGAAAGCGGGAAGTGAATCGCATTTTCAAAGAATATCAACGAGCATTGAAGAACCGGCTTCATGAAAGACCGCTCGCGGTTTATCGGTCAAAGAAGAAATTGATCAAGCGATATAACCAACTGACCAGAAAGATATTACCTCAACTGAAATCCCACTTTGGCATCGTACCCAAAACGCCTCTGGACATTCGGACCACACTCATTGTGACCCATTACAAACCCGGGTCGGCAGATGGTTCCCGACCCGGAACACTTTACATTCAGGCAAACAATATTGAGAAGTATCCGGCCGTTGTCAGTGAATCCCTCTTTCTCCATGAAGCCTATCCGGGCCATCATTTCCAAATGTCCATTCAACGGGAAAGCACGTTGCCCCAGTTCAGACGTATGGCATTCTACACGGCCTACATCGAGGGATGGGGTCTCTATTCCGAGAGTCTCGGCCAGGATCTGGGTGTTTACCGGGATCCACGGCAACGTCGGTGGCAATTGCAATCCGAGTTGTGGCGGGCACTCCGGCTGGTCCTGGACGTCGGAATCCACATTAGGGGATGGTCCGTGAAACAGGCATTGGCATATATAAAACCGTACGGATTCGGTGACGGATCTACCCAGGAAATTGAACGGTATATTGCTTTTCCAGGGCAGGCACTTGCGTACAAAATTGGTGAGCTCAAGATCATGGAACTGAGAGAGCGGGCAAGTCGGACGCTGGGTAAGCGATTTAACCTCGCATCCCTTCACCGTGAAATCCTGACCACAGGTCCGGTACCTCTGCGGCTGCTCAAAAAAAAGATGAACCGGTGGATTGCGTCCAGGGGGCGATTTTGATCAATGAGGGAAAAAGGAATTAGCGCAGTTCCCTCCTTTCTGCAAATCCTCACCATCCTCGTCGCTCGGTTCCTTTGAATGGAAAACCGGTAAGAAATAGACCCTTTGGACACTCCCACCTTCTTCCTGTATAATGGGACCAATTACTTGATCACCGGGAGGAATGCATGGCACATCTGGCCGTTCGATCCGCCTACCGCAATTTGAGCGACCGGCTCAACCGGTTTCCTCAAGGAGCACCACCTTCCGAGCTTCTCTACGACATTCTGGATCTTCTCTTCTCGGAGGAGGAAGCCGAAATGGTCTCGCTGCTACCGATCCGCCCCTTCACTGTAGCCACTGCGGCCCGGGCATGGAAAAAGAAGCAGTCAGACGCACAGGCCATCCTGGACCACCTTGCGTCAAGGGGAATTCTGCTGGACATCATCTCGGAAAGTAATGGGGAAACCCGTTATGTCCTGCCGCCCCCGATGGCGGGTTTTTTCGAATTTTCGATGATGCGGGTACAAAACGATCTGGACCAGAAGCTCCTGGCCGAACTCTTCCAGCAATACATCACTGTGGAGGACGACTTCGTGAAGGCCCTGTTCACGGAAGGGGAAACCCAGTTGGGGCGGACATTTGTTAACGAAAAAGCCCTTCCCACTGAACCATCACTGGAAGTCCTCGATTATGAACGGGCTACTGAAGTAATCCGCAAGGCATCCCATATCGGCGTCGGTATCTGCTATTGCCGCCACAAGGCAGAACATCGGGGAGAAGCCTGCGACGCTCCGATGGATATCTGCATGACGTTCAATACAGTCGCCGGTTCTCTGACGCGAAATGGTATTGCCCGGGAGATTGATGCATCCGAATGCATGGATCTGCTGGACCTGGCTCAAGAGCACAACCTGGTTCAGTTCGGGGAAAATGTTCGTGAGGGTGTAAACTTTATATGTAACTGCTGCGGGTGCTGTTGTGAGGCCATGATCGCGGCACGGCGTTTCGGCCTGCTTCATCCGGTCCATACCACAAATTATTTACCTGAAGTGGACATAAAAATGTGTACGGGTTGTGGGAAATGTGCCGAGGTCTGCCCCGTGGAGGCCATGGGCATGGTGTCTGCAAATAATCCGAACAAGCCCCGACAAAAGCTTGCCAGGCTGGACCCTGAAATCTGCCTCGGTTGCGGTGTATGCGTCCGCGTTTGTCCGTCTTCAGCTCTGATCCTGGTTCCCAGGGAAGAACGGTTTCTCCCCCCACTGAACGGCACCCACAAGGCTGTGGTGATGGCCATCGAGAGGGGTAAGCTGCAGAATCTGATATTTGACCAGGGTGCGCTCGCCAGCCATCGTGCAATGGCCGCTATCCTCGGCGTGGTACTGAAGCTGCCACCTGTGAAACAAGCCATCGCATCCAGGCAATTTAAGTCAAGGTATCTGGAACGATTGATCGCCCGGTACGATAGCGGCTGAGAAGAAAGAAGGGATGGGAGCAAGTCCAGAATCTGACAAATCTCCCTCCCTTTCCGGTCAGAACACTGAACACTTCTTTTCCGATTAGAACACCTGTCTCTGTGATAGAATAAGTGGCATGAGTGAACGAATTCTGGTAGTGGATGATGAAAGGGATATCGTGGAAGCAATTGCTGATATTCTCGCGCTGGAGGGGTATGCAGTTCTGAAAGCCTACCGTGGATACGACGCAGTAAAAACCGCTGTGAAAGAAAAACCGGACCTTGTAATTCTGGACGTAAAAATGCCCATCATGGATGGAATGGATACGCTCCATGAACTTCGCCAGAAAGGGTTTGAGAAACCTGTGATTATCATTTCCGGGCATGGAGATGTGAAAACAGCTGTCGAAGCAGTACGTCTGGGTGCTTTTGATTTTCTGGAAAAACCGCTGTCCCGGAATGGCCTGCTCATCGCGGTTCAGAATGCGGTGGCAACAGCAGCAGAACAGGCGCCGATTGAACCCGACGCCCAGGATCAAATTATCGGCCGGGATCCCGCATTCATACAATGCCTCCGTGTGGCGGAACGAATCGCTCCCACCACAGCCCCGGTTCTCATAACCGGTGACACCGGCACCGGGAAGGAAATTATCGCCCGGTACATCCATGGACACAGCAAACGTAAGAAACATTTTGTGGAAGTGAATTGCGCAGCCATACCGGATGAACTGATAGAAAGTGAACTTTTCGGCCATGTGAAGGGCTCTTTTACCGGTGCAATCTCGGATAAGACCGGAAAGTTTTTGGCCGCCGACGGTGGCACACTCTTCCTGGACGAAATCGGCGACATGAGTCTGAAAACACAGGCAAAGGTGCTCCGCGCCATCCAGGAAAAAATCATTATTCCAGTCGGCAGCAATACACCTGTCAGCGTGAATGTGCGGATTATTTCCGCCACAAACAAAGATTTGGCACAGGAAATTGAAGAAAACCGATTCCGTGAAGACCTGTTTTACCGCCTCAATGTTATTGAATTAAGAATGCCGTCACTCTCGGAACGTAAATCTGATATCCCGCTGATGGCAGACCACTTTGCAATGGCTTCCGGCAAGGAAAACGGACTGAAACATGTGCAGCTCACAGAAGATGCCAAGGGGTTGCTCGCAAAACGTGACTATCCTGGAAATGTCAGAGAATTAAAAAATCTGGTGGAACGGATTGTGGTCATTTCGCAGAAGTCTTCCATTTCCATGGAAGATGTAAAGATGATTCTGGATAATCGCTTTGATATTAAGGATGGAGAATTCCTGGAAACTTCAAATCTTCCAGTTCCGCCCAGTCCCTCAGAAATCGATTTTTTCAAAATCAATTCTCTGAAGGAATTCAGGGACCGGATTGAACGGTTGTTCATCATCGAAAAACTGAAGCAGACCGCATTTAACATCTCAAAAACAGCCGAAATCATGGAAACCCCCCGCAGTAACCTCTACAAGAAACTGGAACAGTACGACATCGACGTAAAGGAGTTGGAAGCTTATTATGGAAAACAGACATGAGATTGCAAAAGTTCTGCTGAAAATCAACGCAGTGGCTCTATCCCTGAATCCGCCGTTCACATGGGTGTCCGGTATTCGATCTCCGATTTATTGCGATAATCGCCTGTTGATTTCACATCCAACCAAGCGCAAGCTCGTCGTTGACCGATTTGTAGAACAAATCAAATCCATGGACAGGAAACCCGACTGCATCGCCGGGACCGCAACTTCCGGGATTCCCTTCGCCGCATGGGTGGCGGATCGCATGGATCTTCCCATGTGTTATGTCCGGGCTGAGAAAAAGGCTCACGGTAAGGGCAAAGCAATTGAAGGTGATGTACATGAAGGGGAAATGGTTGTCGTCATTGAAGATTTGATTTCCACAGGCAAGAGCTCGGTAGCGGTGGTCCGGAACCTGCTGGAAGCGGGCCTTGAAGTCATCGGCGTAGTGGCCATTTTCAGCTATGAAATGGGAAAAGCGAAAGAAAATTTCAATGATGTAAACATCATCCCACAACCGCTGGAAACCATCTCCTCTCTGTTGGAACTGGCAGTTTCAAGCGGCACACTGAGCCTTGAAGACGCCTCGATTATCAATGATTTTCGAAATGATCCTCAGGGCTGGTACCTACGGAATTTTCCTGAAGAGCTATGAGTGGAATGTTGCAGCGTCTGGTCCGAAATAAACACCTCTTTCTGATTCTCCTTGCCATTGTCGTAGGCGTCTGTGCCGGACTGGGCGGGGTTGCCATCCGTTACCTCATCAAGTACGCAATGCTGGCGTTCTTCGGTGTATATGACAATTTTCTCTCTGCGGTGCAACATGTGTCACTTACCCGACGTTTCCTCGCTCCCATTGTCGGGGGGCTGATAGTGGGACCCATCATCTATTACATGGCGAAAGAGGCCAAGGGACATGGTGTCCCGGAAGTCATGATGGCTGTACTGTTGAAAGACGGCAAGATACGACCCCGTGTAGCATTTGTCAAATCCCTTGCTTCTGCCATTACCATCGGGTCCGGTGGGTCGGTGGGTCGTGAAGGCCCAATTGTGCAGATCGGGGCATCCCTTGGTTCTACTCTTGCCCAGTATTTTCAACTGGGGAAAAGAGATGTTTCCACCCTGGTGGCTTGCGGTGCAGCCGGGGGAATTGCCGCCGCATTCAACGCGCCCATCGCCGGCGCCCTGTTCGCTGTCGAAATTATCCTGGGAGACTTCGGCATGGCCGCACTCTCTCCCATCATTATCAGTTCGGTAATTTCCACCATTGTGGCGCGCCACATTGAAGGAGATCTGCTGGCCTTCTCGGTTCCTCCCTACGCACTGAATACACCGCTGGAGCTCTTCCCTTACACCATACTGGGTATCGTGGCCGGATTAGTGGCGGTGCTGTTCATCGTAACCTTGTACAAGGCGGAACTTCTCTATGATCAGTGGAACTTCCCCGAATGGCTCCAGCCAATGACCGGCGGTCTATTCATCGCTGTTGTCGGAATTCTCGTTCCGCAGATTTACGGGGTCGGTTATGAAACCATCAATGGTGCGCTTCACAATCAATGGCCCTTATGGTTCCTGGTAGCATTGATTTTCATGAAGATCCTCGCCACATCTGTCACATTGGGGTCGGGCGGATCCGGTGGTATTTTCGCGCCGTCCCTGTTCATCGGTGCCGCCACGGGAGGAGCGGTGGGAATGGTAACACATCAATTCTTTCCCATCGCCGCGACCTCCGGAACATATGCCCTTGTGGGTATGGGCGCCGTCGTTGCAGCCACTACACAGGCCCCCATCACCGCCATTATCATCATTTTTGAACTCACCCAGGATTACCATATCATTCCACCCCTCATGTTCACGTGCATAATCAGCACGTTGATTGCAACGACTCTGAAAAAGGAATCCATTTACACCCAGAAACTGGAATTGAAGGGAATCCGGCTGACCGAGGGAAAGGAGGAGAGCATCCTCAAGGAACTCAGTGTGGAAACAAGTCTCAAAAAAGGAACGTGCTTTTACGAGGATATGAACCTTCGGTCCATCATTGACATGGCGCTGGATACTACCCAGACCGTTTTCCCGGTTGTCACACGGGACGATAATATTCTGGTTGGAATCTTGACTCTCAATGATCTGAAAACAGTATTCTATGAACGTGAAACGCTTGCCGATCTGGTGATCGCTGAAGATGTTGCCTCAGATCCGGTATTTTTGACAAAGAATGCCAACCTGCAACGGGCCATGGAATTGAACGGCAATCATCTGATAGAAGAGATTCCAGTTGTGGAAGATGAGGAAAATATGAAGTACGCAGGTATGATATTCATCCAGGATGTTATTTCACTTTACAATTCAGAAGTGAAGAAAAGGGAACTTGCTCTTGCTGTTGTAACCCGTAAAAAGTTCAAAGACATTACGAAGGGGATTTCGCTTGGAGAGGGATATCGGCTGGCAGAATTTGCGGTTCCCGGAGAATTCACCGGAAAGTCTCTGAAGGAATTGTCATTTAGAAACAAGTATAAACTGGAACTTATTCTGGTAAAAAGGAGAGGCAGTGCAGACATTATCCCGGATCCGAACCAGCCCTTTCGGGAAAACGACCGAATGGTTGTAGTCGGAATCCATGAAAACATTCAAAGATTCAAGGATGAAAATCGCCTATGAGTGAATCAATTTTCCCATCGTGGATTGAACTGGATATTCCGGCTCTTAAACGCAATTTCCAATTCTTCCGAAACCGGATTCCGCGCCAGACCGCCATCTATCCTGTGGTAAAAGCAAATGCCTACGGACACGGCATCTCGGAAATCGTCAACGCAATCGGCCCATTATCCGATGGGTTTTGTGTCCACGCTGCTGAGGAGGCTTCCCGTATCCCCGGCAACAAGCCGATACTGATTCTCGGCCATTTTCCAGAAGAAATGGGATTTCTGGCCAGGCTCATGCTAGACCGGCGCCCTGTTTTCACCATTACATCCGAAATCCAGGCAGCGGCTCTGGATCGTGCGGCGAAAGCGGCCGGAACCCCTGCATCCGTTCACATCAAGGTGGAAACCGGTACCCAGCGTCTGGGTCTCCCGCCCAGCGATGCGTTTAAACTGATGTCCAAATTGCGTACATTTGAAAATCTCAAGTTATCTGGATTCTCCACTCATTTTGCGAACATCGAAGACACAACAAATCACCAATTTGCAATGAAACAACTCTCCATTTTTAATTCCTTCCGAAATTCACTGACACAAGGTGAACGATACCGTTTCCATTGTGCCTGTTCCGCAGCGGCGTTGCTTTTTCCGGAAACACACATGGATATGGTTCGGCTGGGGATTTCACTCTACGGCTACTATTCCAGCGGTGAAACCAGGCTTTCATCCATGCAACAGGGCCTGCAGCCAGAAGATAAGCTCCGTCCGGTTCTCTCATGGAAAACACGGCCTGTTCAAATTAAGGCAGTGGCAGAGGGGGACTTTGTCGGCTATGGGCTCACCTATCGTGCCCACCGCTCCATGAAAATTGCCGTCCTTCCGGTGGGATACAGCGACGGCTACGACCGGGGACTGTCCAATTCCGGTTACGTATTGATTTGCGGCCAGCGAGCTCCCATCTGTGGACGAATCTGCATGAATATGATGATGGTAGATGTGACTCATATCAGCGATATCAGCTGCAGAGACATCGTTACCCTCATTGGTCATGATGGAGACGAACAGATTACGGCAGAAACACTTGCCTCAAAATCAGGGACGATTCACTATGAGGTTCTCGCCAGAATCAATCCGTTAATTCCCCGGGTTCCTGTGGATTAAAGCTGTGAAAACCAACCAGACCTCAGATCTTCAACGTGAAATGCGCACGATCAAGCTCGTGCTGGAATATGACGGAACTGCGTATTCCGGATGGCAGATGCAGCCCAATGCGCCAACTGTTCAGGGGGTTCTTCAAAACGTTGTAGAAACCGTGATGAATCATTCCGCAACCGTTAATGGCTCCAGCCGGACGGATGCCGGTGTCCACGCCCGGTTTCAGGTAGCCGCGTTCAAAACTCCTTCCAGACGCCCGATTTCCGATATTATGAAGGGACTCAATGCCATGCTTCCCGATGATATCAGGGTTTGCCAGATGGACGAAGTAGATCCCAACTTTCATCCCCGTGCCCATGCCATTGCCAAAACGTATCGGTATTCCATGTTCACCGGCCGAAAATTGCCGGTATTTGAACGTCTGTACTGCACACAAATCAGGGGACGGATTAATCTGGCAAGAATGGAGAAAGCGGCTGAGTATTTTATTGGAACACATGATTTTTCGTCTTTCCGGGCGGCGGACTGTTCAGCCAGAACTACGATACGGGAAATTTCGGAATCCCGTTTTAATAAGTTGCAGAATGACCATTTAGAATATATAATTTCAGGGAATCGTTTTCTCCACAACATGGTCCGTATCATTGTCGGCACGCTGATCTGGATCGGTAAAGGGAAAATGAAAATTGAAGAATTGCCCGCTCTATTCGAAAGGAAAGACCGTCGCTTTGCGGGACCGACTGCCCCGGCAAAGGGGCTTTTTCTTGAAAACATCCGTTTTAAGGAGGACAAAAAATGTTGAAAAAACTTATTGGACTATTTATTGCCGGGATTTTCGTCATAGGAACCGGGTGCAATCTCATGGAGAAACACCAGGTTGAGAAAATGCAGAAAATGGCGGCAAAAATTGACCAGCTGGACGGTCAGCTGAGCCAGAAAGAAGCTGAATATCGTAAAATACTTACCCAGTATGGCCTGAAAGGAGACAAACAACTCACCGATGAACAATGGCAGATGCTCTCCTTGACGCCGGAACAGCGCCAGCTTCTTCAGGACCGTCTAAACAAGGAACAAGATTCATCCTACAAGGCCGTTTTGCAGGAAGTTCTTGACAAAGATCAGGAACTTAAAGATTTAAGAAAGGAAATCGACTCTCTTCGTGAGCAATTGCCGAAGCCCGTAGTGGTGAAGCAGGGTGATAACCATTATGACCTTGCCATGCGTTATCTGGTGGACCAGAAAGGCCTCAATGCCAAGGATGCCCAGAAATTGATTGAGCGCGTCAATCTCCTGGACTATCTGGTTCCTGGATTCGAGGTATGGCTGTTCTATGACGGCGGAACTTTTGGCACCTTCGTGACGCAGGGAACGGCAGATCAGAGCCCCAATCAAATCAAAAGGTACTACAAAACAAAGTTGATAAATGAAAGAAATACTGCGCTCCAGGAAGCGAGCCAGCTCAAAGACGATGTTAATGAACTGGAAACACGAAAGGCTGAACTCACAGGCCAACTGACAGAACTGGAACAGGCAAAGACCGAATTAACCAACCAGGTTCAGAATCTGGACTCCCGTAACAAGAAACTGTCAACTCAGAACACAGAAAAAGAGCGTCGGCTGAATTCTGTTTTCTATCACGTGGACAATTACAAGTCACTGGTTACAAAAAAGGTTGTGGGAAGGTTCCTTTTCGGTCGGCCTCAGTTGAAGAACTTTAACGCCATCACGTTTGATAAATCTCTTGACCTTCGTCAATCCGATTCCATCACCATTACTGCTGCGGATGCTGGAATCAAACAGATCCGTTCCATCTATGTAATGCCCCGCAGTTTTGTAAAGGATAAAGACTACAAGATTGACCTTGCTCCGGACAAGTCTACAGCGGTTGTCTATATTGTAAACCCCGGGAAATTTCAGATGAGTAAGGTATTGTTTGCTATTCGTTGACCAATGGATGCCAGTTGAATGAAGAAAAAGCGAATTGCAGTTCTGGCCCCGCAAAACACACGGATGCGGGACATCAACTCTCAGTTGGACCAAGCCGGATACAACTGTGACTCGCTGAAGGAACTACCGGAACCCTCAGATGTGCCGGGGAAAAATTCCCCGGCGCTCTTTCTCATCGACGCAGCCGCTTTGGTCCATGAAGAAACCAGTTTTGATACATCTACACCCGTAATTCTTCTCACCGGAGGAGAATCCCGAGAGCTCAGAACGAACGGAATTCTCCAGACTCTGACAAAACCTGTTGAAACAGAAAAGCTAATTTCACTCATTGCTCACATCCTTAGAAAAAGGCGGGTATTGATCACTGATGACACGCCGTCCTTTCGCGAAATGGTTGCGGCAGAATTTGATCTCAACCAGTATGAACTCATTTTTGCAGAAAACGGAATGGAGGGATATCAGGCTGCACGGAAACACCATCCGGATCTCATTACCATGGACATTGAAATGCCTGTAATGGATGGTTACAAAGCCTGCCAAATGCTACGCCACGACCCCGCTACAGAAGATATTCCCATCATTTTCGTAACCACGCTTGGAAACGAAGAAGATATTGAAAAAGGGTTTCACGCCGGTGCGATCGAATATTTTGTAAAACCCTTCCAGCCGGGCACACTGGCCGCCTTTGTCCACGACCTTTTCGTAAAAATGGAGTCCCGGGGAACTGTACCAGTGGCGGTACTGGATCACCGAAAGACGTCTCTGAAAATCACGCAGTTCATTTTTCAAAAACACGGTTTTCAAACATCGGCTTTCCCATGTCTGAGTGACTTGAAAAAAGAACTGAGACAAGGATATGATCCGGAGCTCATGCTCTTCAATATTGACCTTTCCGATTCTCCATATGAGGTTGTGTTGAAGGATCTTCAACTTTTGCGACCGCATTTGCCCATTCTTGCCGTCACGGATGAAAACCGTAAGTCGAAAATCATTCGTGCCCTGAAAGCCGGCGCCGTGGACTATGTCCTAACCCCATATGTGGAGGAAGAGCTTGTCTCACGGAGTGAAACCCATATCCGTCTGCATCGGGCCATCAGACAGCTTTCCAGTATGAACGCGCGCCTGCGTGAACTTTCCGTCACGGACGCGCTGACCGGCCTTTTTAATCGAGCGTATCTGAACCGGATGCTGAAGGCAGAAATCAAGAAACTTAGCCGACGGGAAGAATGGTTATCCTGTCTCATGATTGACATTGATCATTTCAAGCAGATAAATGACACATACGGTCACATCACTGGTGATGTTGTCCTCACAAAACTGTCAAACATCATGAAAGACCAGACCCGCGACTCCGACATTGTCACCCGGTACGGCGGAGAAGAGTTCGTGCTGCTACTACCCCAAACTGACCCCGAGGGCGCCGTTATGCTGGCGGAAAAGATTCGGACAGTGGTCGAAAAAAGCCAGTTTCACACTGGTGAATTGACCTTATCCATCACAATCAGTTGCGGGGTTTATGGCATCCGGGATTTTCTGGAGGGTCGGAATCTGATACAATATGCAGACCAAGCCCTTTACCGCGCAAAGGAAACCGGAAGGAATAGGACCGTTAGCTATGAAATTACCTGAAAAACAATTGATAATCATCAACGCCACATTGCTCGCGGGTATCTGTCTCCTCACGGCCATCGCAATTCTGACACCTCGCTTCGACATGGTTGTCACGGTCGGCCTCGTGGCTGGACCCGTGTTTCTGCTGATCTCCGCGTCCATCAGTGCCTGGTTCTTTCTACGGGAAACCCGGTTACGAAGACTCGATATGGAGCAAATCCGCGATGCGATCGGAGGCAAGTTTCCAGAAAGCAACGCCGAGCAGTCCGGTGAATTGATCGAATTACTTACCCTCCTCAGGGAAGAAAAGTCTCATTTTCGTCAAATTCTGACAGACCATGGAGAGACCTCCAACCTGGTCAGTATGAATCTGGAGAGCGTTGTCCGACTCATTGACCGGATGGAACAGTTCATAGGAGATATTGACAAACTTGCCAGTCGAATCTACCATCTTTATCAGAAACTTGAAGACTCTCTCCATCAGACAGACAACCAGGAAGACCTTTCAGAAACGATTCTAAAGATTCGATTTGAGTTGGATCGTTTCAGTGAAGCTCCCTCCACCATGCTGAATGTGCTGAAGAAAGTCTATTCCAACGGCAAACAGAACCGGGAAGCACTCATGGCGGCACAAGAAGGTTTTCTTGGAACACAATCCGTAATGGCTGAAGGAGAAATCAACATTGTTTCCAAACAGCAGGAAACCGTTCAACAGATTAACACTGCTGTTCAGAACCTTGGACAAGCGCTCCAGAAAGGAGAATCCGCTTTCCAGGAAGGTGAAGAAATGCTGCGGGAAATAACAACTCGTTTTCAGAACTTTTCTACGGAAATGACAGAACTTCAGACCCTCGCAAGTGATCTTCCGGAACATATTCACAGTCTTTCCTCACTGATTACAGAGCTGAAAGATGTACACGAAAAGAGTAAGATCCTCGCTTTGAATGCCGCCATTTACGCTGGGGAAGCTGGAGAAGAGGGAAAGGGATTCAGCACAATCGCCAGGGAAATGAAAACCATCACGGAGTCCGCAGAAGCCCTTCAGCATGAACTACAGCAGAGATTAACCCAACTGAAAAAAACAACTTCCCACACCCTCGGAGATCTTGACCAGTTAATCCTGACGGAAACTTTATTTGAGAAATTTTCTCAGGAAGGGCAGAAAAGCTTCTCTTCTCACGTGTCAACTCAAGACGTGTCCCGAAAGAATGTGGATGTTCTCTCCAACGCTCTTCATCGCCTGGGAGAGTTCCTTGACTTGCAGGAGAAGACCGCCCTGGAAAGGCAGGCGGTCTTGACCCGGACAATATCTGCTGCACGAAAGTCTCAGAAGGAAACCGAAGATGAAAGAGCATTGAAGTTTCAGATTGACAACATGGTCATCGAATCGTCCCGATTTTCAGAAAGGATTGAAAACGAGCTGCCAAATCTGCTCGATGCGGTTGGCGGTATTCTCGACGAAGTCTCTGCTTTCCAGGATCAGTTTCTCCAGACCAGAAATGCGCTGGCCGATTTTGCCGACCCCCGCATCACTCAAGCATTGAAAGACCTGAAGCAGGCCATTGGGGGAAACGAGATCCAGCTTCTCCGTGCATCCACCAATCTGCTTCATAAAATGAAAACCAATATTCCGTCAAATTAATTTATCAAGGAGAGGAACATGTACAACAAAGTCACACTTATTGGTAGAGCCGGTATTGATCCCGAAGTGCGCTATACCCAGAACCAGAGCAAAGTCGTAAAATTCCGCATGGCCACCAGCCGATACTGGAACGATAATTCCGGAGTCCGCCAGGAAAAAACGGAATGGCACAACATCGTGTGTTGGGGATATCTGGCTGATCGTGCCGAAAAGATGGTCACGAAAGGATCTTTGATTATGGTGGAGGGGGCGATAGAATACTCAAACTGGCAGGACAGTGATGGCACCAAGCATTATCGGACAGACATCCGCGCACTGACAATCCTGATGCTCTCCTCCAAACGTTCCGGCGGCTCCTCCGGCCCGCAGACAGACGCCAATGACTTCTCCTCTGAATCTATGCCCACATCCAGACAGGAGCCCACGTCAGCAGACTTTGTGGACGACATTGAGGTTCCCAAAAGCGACCTGGATGACGATATCCCCTTTTAAGAAAAGTGTTCTGTGCGCCTGCGGCGCCGGTGTTCTGTGTTCTGAAAGAAGGGAAGGGAATGGACACGCATTGGCAACTCTCCGTGAGCGTCTTGGTTTTTGCCTTTCCGGTCAGAACACTGAACACTGAACACAGAAGACTTCTCTTTTAAAACTTCCGGGAAGTTTTCTGCGTCAATAGAAACGGGAGGAAAGAAGTTTGGAATTTGAAGCCATTGCCCGCCAATATTCCGGAATGCTGTATCGCCACATTCATCGAATGGTGGGGAACCGGGAAGACGCACAGGACATTCTACAGGACGTGTTGCTCCTGATTTTTCGGAAACTCCACACTTTCCGGGGAGATGCCAGTATGAAAACCTGGGTGTTTCGCATCGCCTCCAACCGCGCCATTGACTTTATCCGACAGTCTCGCCGCCGGCCCACAGAAGCATTGGATGAAAAGTTAGCCACGAAAGAATCCCCACTGGCATTTACACAGCGCCAGGCCGAAATTGATGCGCTGGGCCACGCACTGGATCAATTGCCCGCCGAGCAGCGACAGGTTGTGATATTGAAAGAGATCGACGGACTTACCTTTCGTGAGATTTCCGAAATAACCCAGATCCCGGAAAACACGGCAAAAACCAGAATGTACACCTCATTGAGGAAACTACGGGACATCCTCGCCGATAATCCGGACCCGGAAACGCCCGATAAACAGGAGATGCAAAAATGAAATGTCTGGACTCTGTTGAAATGATGGAACTTCTTTACGGTGAAGCCAGCCCCGCCGCACTTCAAAACTGGCGAGATCATCTGGTGGAGTGCCCGGACTGTCGAAATACCTACTGGCAACTGAATGACACAAGGGATTGGTTGCACAAGAATGACGCGACAGACAGGCCTGTAGTGCTGTTGATGGCCCCTCCTTCTGTCAAAAAGGCGTCTTTTGCACTGAGGGCAGCCGCTGCTGCCATTTTTGCACTGTTTCTCAGTGTTGCCGGATTGTATATCACACATGCTCAGAAACAAACCGCGACATTACTTGCCAGACAACAGCAGGTGGAACAGAAACTCCAGAATGCAGCCCTCCAGGTGCAGGATACCAACAGAAATCAATACATGATGTTGATTGCATTGAAAGATTACCTGGATCAAAACTATCAAACAAGGAAGGTGTCCTATGAACAATTCCGTTAAAAACTCATTATTATTTCTTTTGATAGCAGCACTTTTTACTTCATCCGCTCTTGCAGCAGACTTCTCTAAAGTGTCCGGGTCTGTCGAAGCCGATCTCCGGCAAAATCTTCAACTTCCCGCTGGGCCCGCCACCCAGTTTGTCCCTTTTCACATTCCGGGCCAAGGACTTTTCATCGTTGTCACCACAGACTTCAGCATGCGGCCCACCGTGCAAACCCCCTTCGGTGCGGCCACGAAGCGTGGCACCGCTCCAAAACCTGGCAATATTCGACAGGCGCTGAAAACCGCAGTCCTCAATTGCCGGAAACTCCCGTTACCCAGCGGGGAGAACGAATCTCTGTTCATCATCCTGGTCAATCGTGCATTTTTCTCCCGACCGGATAGCAGTCAACCTCAATTCATTACTTACAAGGCATACATCCCTGTTGCCGAACTAAAATCTGCCAAAGACCCTGGCAGCAAAATTCATACGGAATAAATACAAAAAAAGTGTTCTGTGCGCCTCTGGCGCCTGTGTTCAGTGTTCTGGAAGATGGGGAAACGAGAGGGATTGTGCATTTGGTCGCTTGAATGCCCAAACCAAATGCCCGCGGGGAACAGATATTTCTTTTTCTCTTTCCGGTCAGAACACAGCACACTGAAAACAGAACACTTCTTAAAGTGCTTTGCTCAGGCCGGAGACCGCAAAAATGGCTATGGAGGCCAGAATTGTGGCCATGACCAGTACCACACCGCTATAATAAAAGCCACGCTCCAGCCGGACAAGCAAATTTTCCATCCTTTCCGCCGCCGAAGCCCTGACCTTTTCCAGTGCGCTATCCAGTTTCCCGGTTTCCTCGCCCGCCTGCACCAGCTTCTCATCGTTTGAGGGCAAAGATAATATTTTGTAAAAATGCTGAGCCTTCATGCGTATTCTGGAACCGGCATCTTTTAATTCCCGTTTTGTGTCTTCAAAAGAAAGTCCTGAAGCTACACAGAATGCAACGCCGGAGACATCTACCCATCGGCGAAGACCCGGTGCCAATACCTGTAACACCACCAGCCCCATCCCCAATATCATGACCGCAGTTATATACCAGATCTTCATACCCAGAATCAGCTCCATGTCCACGCTCTTAAAAAGAAAATAGGACCCTACAATCCCCACAAAAAGGACAATCAGGGATTTCAGAAAGGCACTCCAAAGTTTGGATTCATAGTGATGACGTACTTCATAGAGTTCCACCAGTGCTTCCAGCGCGTTTTCCAGCCTTCCCGTGGTTTCTCCAATACCGAGATAGAGACGATCGGCTGGAGGGAAACCTATTTTCTTTACGGCTTCAGTCAGAGAAGCGCCGGATTCGATCAAATTGGCGAGGGGTCTGAATGCGCCTCCTGCCGATCGAAATCCCGACACGAGGGACTCGCCCGCCTCCAGCTTAAACTTCAACCGGCGATACACATCAGCTTTCATCGGGCTCCCCTCCTGAACAAACAAAAAAAGGGGAGAGGCAATGCCCCTCCCCTGATTGGTTAATAAATTGCTTAGAACCGGTAAGTTACACCAAGCTGAATTGCCCGCGGTTCCTGCCGTGCAAACGGGGTACCGAAGTCAACCGTATCTTCTTCCACGAAGGAGATGGGCTGCTGACTGTTCAACAGGTTGAAGATATCCAGACGAAGCTGGACAGTGTGGTCATACCATACCTTGAAATCCTTGGTCACGGTGACGTCTACCCACAGAAGTGAGCTGGTCTTCCGGGATCCACGGCCTTCCGGGAAGGTGAAATATGCGCCGTAAAGCGGCTGAAAGCCCTTCTTTGTCCAGAAGTAACCGGAGTTCCACTGCACCGCGGTGGTAATGTTAAAGTCGTAGGGCAGATGGAAGTTGCCGATAAAGTTGATGGCATTGTCGGTAGAATCAGACAGCTTGCCGTACCAACCTTCGTCACCAACCTGATCGTTACCCAGACCAGCGGTCTGTGCCACAATCCATTCAGTGTAATCATCATAGCCACGGAAGGGGCCATAACCGCTGAGTGCGCCGTTGTCCCAGATTACGTGGTCAGCGAAAACGCCGATGTAGGCTCCGGAACCGCCGGGGTTGTTCAGAGTTTCATTCTCAAAGTTGTTCGGGTTGGTTCCCTTCGAATCTGTCCAGGTATAGCTGAAGCTATAGTCCAAAAATTCTCCGAACTTACCCTTGAAAATCAGGTCGAGGGATTCAAAGTCTCTCCTTTTTACCTGCACATTGCCCAGCTGCCAGTAGTCCCAACCGTCATCACCAATGTATGCATAGTCATCCAGCAGGCCGCTGGCATATGCCTTGGTATAACGAACCGTCATTGCGTGATTGGGATTAATGCGCCAGTCGTATTCAGCAATCCAGCGCTTCTGAGAGTTCGGCTTCATCCCTTCTTGATAATCAATCGGGTTGTTGTCCGGACTCTGTTCCCAGTTGAGGTCCCAGTTTGCGGGGTTGTGCAATGCAGCTTCCGTAACATTGTCAGTTTGTGAACCAATCCATGCGTACTGACGATATGCGTTTCCGCCCTGCTTGTTGAAGAATTCAGCAATACGGGTGGTGGTGGCATCCATGAATTCACCATAGGCAGCCTTGAAGATATGCCTCTGGTCACCATTGAGGTCATAAATCACAGAGATTCTGGGAGCTGAATAATCGCTGAATCCCCATTTCCAGATGGATTGGCCGAGATCGTTAAAAATCTCCATGTTGTCAAAACGCCAACCCAGCATGACCACAAACTTACCCATGGTGATCCGATCCTGCAGGTAGTAACCGGTGCTGTGGACCGTATTGGGGTTAATGGAATTCCGTCTTTCAGTCAGGAATCTCGGGATTACGATGGGATTGCCATCTGCACCCATGATAATCTTGCCGGTAACGGGGTCGGTTCTGTACTTCAGATTGAAGTCAGCACCATCGTTAAAGGTGTCAGCACCCAGAGGCTTCACCAGTTCGCCGGCACCGGTATGACCCAGGAGCCAGTTGGTACCAAAGTTCTGATAGGTCATGCCCAGTGAATACTCATGGCTACCCAGAGAAGCTGTGTCGAAGTAGCCGGTCCATTTGAGAGAATAGTCATCCCGATCCTGAACCTGGACATCATAACGGGTGCGGTTTGCATAGGACCAGGAAATAGTGGTGTTGTAGCGGGCTGCAACAGCGTGATCAACCAGCCCACCTGAATTCAAATTCTCATGCTGCGTGCCGTAGCGGGCTTCCAGAACACCCCAGTCGCCAACAATCCAGTTGAAGTTCAATTTGTAACGGTAGGAATTGTCAGTAACCAGACGATACAAGTCCGGATTTCCAGTCATAGCTGATGTATCAACGGAGATATTCAGGCCTGAAAAGGCCAAGTTCATGTTCTCCGTGATATTGTACGTAAATTTGTAGAAGTACTTCTCCGTCGTGGACGTGGATACGCCATCCGGAAAATTGAAGATCGTGTAGTCGCTACCGTAGGGACTGCCATCGAGGTTCTGCATGTCCTCTGCATGGATGATCCGGGGATCAGCGGCAGAAGACTCATTGTCGCTCTTGGTGAAGTTGTAGGACACAAAGAACCACAACTTATCCTTGATAATGTAGCCGCCAACGTTGTACCACTGCTTGTTCCGGGAAAAACCCGTAATGGAGCTGTCGTTCTGTACATCCTGGCGAGTAGCCTCCAAGCTGGAATTACGATACTGGAAACCGGCTTCGCCGTGGAATTCGTTACCACCGGACTTGGTGACTGCGTTGATGGCGCCACCCATGGTCTTACCGAATTCAGGTGAAAACGGATCGGTGATGATCTGCAGAGAGTCAATGGAGTCAAAGTTCTGGGCTACGTTGTTGCCAAAGCCCATGGAGGAACGAACAGACGTACCATCCACCATGTACTGGTTTCCTTCCTGACCACTACCGGTGATGCTGGGTTCTCCGCCCTCTCCGCCGGATACAGAGTCCATGCGGACACCGGTAACGCCGGGAACGAACTTTGCCATATCTTCTACCGAGCGGGCAAGTGTCGGAATGCTGCTGAGGGTTTGGGCAGACATCTGCATGGATGAATCGGTTGTGGAAGTATCCACCAGCGGTGCTTCAGCAGTAACCACGATGGATTCGCTGACTTTCGCCGCTTTCAAAGTGATTTCCACCTTTGTCTTTTCACCGATATTAACACCGATACCCTTTTTTGTGTAGGTTTGGAACCCCGGGATGGAATACGTTGCTGAATAGGCACCGAGCGGCAGCAACGGGAAACGATAAAAACCTTTCGCATTTGTGACAGTTGTACGGGTTCCCTGCAGCTTATCACTGCTGACAACTACCGTTACGCCCGGCAGAGCCGTGCCGGATTCGTCAAATACTGTACCGTTGATTTCACCTTTTGTGGTCTGGGCAAACATGCTCACGGTGAGCAGCAACCCACAAGCGACCAGAAACAATCTCTTCATATTTTAGCCTCCTTAATACCCCTAAATCCTCAAAACATCAAAATACATAGCCTGCAATCAAAAACTGATTCATTCTCTCCTTTTTCCACCTCCTTTTAAATTTAATAATTAACAAAGTTCCTCTGCTAAAGTGGAAACTTTTCTGAAAACGTAGTTACAAGAACTTTATACACGTTTTTCATAGGCATTGTCAAGATGTTTTTTCCATTTCATCCTTCTTTCTCGCAACTTTCAATAATCCGAATCCTTACTGGCAAAAGCAGGATAACCATTGACGGCTCCGTCACTTCTTGCCTTTTTTTGCCTTGATCTCTGCCTCTTCCTTCATGCCCTTCCGGATTTTCTCAACCGTTTCCTGTACCTGCTTTGTCAGTTTGTTGGATGGGAACTCTTTCAGGAAGGCCTGGCAACTCTCAATCGCCTCCGGATATTGTTTTAATTCTAAATGGCAATTGATAATCAGAGGAAGTACATTCTCCCTCATCTCAGGAGTCTTTGCTGCCTTGTTCAAAAGAGGCAATGCTTTGTCATAGTTCTTTTGGTCGTGGAAATAGCCGCCGAGGCGATAGTCGATCTCCGGATTATCCACGCCAGTATCCACCGCTTTCTGAAAAAGCGGATAAGCTTTTGAGCTCTGGTGGGATATCATATATATCTTCCCAAGGTTCAGGTAGGCATAAGTGTAATCCGGACGCAATTGCAGAAGCTGATTGTATAGTGCGCCGGCCTTCTCCATCTGTCCGTTCTGGGCGTAAGTCACTGCCAGAACATCCACTCGCCCCACGTCATTGATTGTGGCATCCGCGCCCAGCATCTTAACCTTCATCAACGCATACTTAACCCGTCCATCCAAGTTTTTCTTCTTTGTTTCAACACTGTACAGGTAGTCAAGGGACTCAATCGCATTTTTCCCTCCCTGTTCATATGCCTTATTCAGACTTGCCTCTGCCTCATCCAGTTTTTCCCGGGTATAGTATATCTTCCCGAGTTCGAAATTGGCCTCATAGAAACTCGCGTCCCGTTTCAGGGCTTTGAGCAGCCATTTTTCCGCCTTTTCCAGCTTACCCTTTTTCACACTTTCGAGCGCCTTATTGTACTCTTTCACGGCTTTCTTATCCGTGCTCATTGCATTTCCGCTCAGTGACAATGTGACCATAACAATGATCACCGCCAGTTTCCGAATTAAAGACATTTAATGTTTCCTCCTGATCAAAGATCGGTATAAATTATACCATAGCCATATGAAACTGAATCCACTGATTTCATCACTTTTATTCCGCAGGGTCGTATTTTACTGAGGTTATTGAACCGTGGAATGAATCCGCGGTCCATATATATTTATCTAATTTTCGTGGTCTGCAAAATTTTGGCGGCTACCGCTTCGGGATTTTCCACAACTACAGCATGACCCGCACCCGAAATAATCTGGAATTCACTGCGGGGGATCGCCTCCGCAAGGGCCTTTGTCCGGGCAAGTGGAATGAATCCGTCCCTTTCTGCGGCTGCAATCAGGGACGGGCATTGAATCTTGCCAAGTTCGCTTGTCAGGTCAATTCCTTCTGTTGAAGCCATCAGGCGATCCAGATCATAAAACCAATTGGGAGAAATATGCTGCATCTGGTCCCTTCGGTTGGAGAGAAGTGTGCAATTCTTCTTCCGGTACTCTTTTGAATAAACGACAGCAGCCATCACATCCAGCAGATGGCCATGGTCGCCGGATTCGGCTGCTTGTCTTGCGGCATTACGCCAGCGTCGCACTTCCACCGTCATGGCATCGTCGAATCGGTCGGCGGAAGCAATGATCGTCAGAGAAAGAATGCCCGGTCGCCGCGCCGCAAGCCGCATTCCCACCAGTCCACCGAAGGAGGTCCCCGCCACATGAACCGGACCCGGGGTTAAACTGTCCAGAAGCTCCTCCACGTCTTTCACATGGCTGTCCACCTCTGAGGGTGCCGGGCCCGGCGTCAATAACTGGCCGCGGAAGTCACATCGAATGATTGTAAATCTGGATTTCAGCAAAGCCACTACCGGTTCCCATGAAGAAATCGACATGGCAATCCCGTTCAAAAGAAGCAGGACTTCTCCCTGTCCATCCCGCCGGTAATAAAGCAGGGGTTCAGAACTGGACATCACATGCCTTCATGAAACGTTTCACCATGGGAAAGAACAGGTCCGGTCGCTCAAGATACACGACATGACCGGACTCAGGAATAGTCTCCCAGCGGGATCGGGGGAAAATGTCCAGCAGCTTCTTCTGCTGCCACAGGGGAATTGCCCGGTCCTGCTCCCCGGCCAGAAGTAATGTCGGTGTCTGAACAGCCCGATAGTCAGGCAGGTACTGTTCAATCCCCTCGAAAAAGGGATTCCGGGCTTCAGTCAATCGGATAAGGCAGTGTCGATCATCCACATACCGGTCATAGAATCGCCCGCGCATTTCGCCAAGCTGTTCGGGTGCCAATTTTGTCACAAAGGATTCTCCAAATATTTTTTCATACATGTAGAAGGTGTCGAGCTCAAATTCTTCCTTCGTTCCCCGGTAGAACCGGAGGGAAATTTCCTGGTACATTTCAAACAACCGCTCATGGGAAAGAAGAATGCCGGAAAGGGTCAGTCTGCTTAACCGATCCTGAAACAGGCGGGCAAAATCCATCGCCACAAAACCACCGTAAGAAATGCCAACGAGGTGGACGCGAGTCACTGAATTCAAATCCATGATTTCCACAAGCAGACGTGCCATGTCCGGGATGTAGTATGGAATATCCTCTTTGGACGACTCCCCCTGACCGGGAAAATCATACAGTATCACGTCATATTCATCCAGGAGCAATGGCAAAAATCCGTACCAGGCTCTGGTATGCATCGCAAGTCCGTTCAGCAGACAGATAACTTCCCTTTTTCCGCTGCCGTGATACTTCCCACCAGATGGAATGGGCGCCTGCTTCCAGGCGCCCCGTTTTCGTAGGTTCAATTGTGCTGTTCACTGCCATTTCTTACCAGAGAGTTATTTTCCGGACTTCAATACGGTGCAGACGGACGCGCAGATGGGGCCTCCGATGTTGAATGTGGCGGCAACTCTGGTATTTTCCACCTGCAGCGGTGCCGGTGCCTTGCCCAGTAGCTGTAATGCACTCCATCCGATCATGGCGATACCGGTTGCCCCAATCGGATGACCCTTTGCAATGAGACCACCGGAAGTATTGATGGCACAGGAGCCGTCCACTGAGGCATGACCATCTCGCCAGAAAGCCGCCCCCTTGCCATAATCGGCAACACCAAGGACCTCCGCCGCAATGGCACCCATGACGGTAAAACAATCATGAACTTCGGCGACACCTACATCCTTGGGTGTTACATCGGCCATTTTGTATGCCTCATTCATGGCACGGAAGGCCCCGGCCGGCTTCAGCACATCCCGTCCGCTTACGCTGAGGGGATCGGTAGCCTGCGCATAACCTGCCACTTCAACACAATCTGCCTTGTTCAATCCCAGCTTGGCCAGGCCCTTCTCCGTGGCAAGGATCAGTGCGCCATACCCATCTGAAATCTGCGAACAATCATAGGTTTTCAGTGGCAACCCCTCGATAATGTATCGATTCCGTCCACCCACTTTCGTTGCTTCTTCGAGGGAAACTTCAATGCCCTTCATCTGTGCATAGGGATTGTGTTGAGCGTTGGCGTATTCAAGAGCAGAAACCGTCGCCAGGTCCCGCTCCGTTACATTGTGAGTCGTCATATATTTTTCCATGATTTCCGCAAAGATGTGCGGGAAAACATAGACTTTTCCTTCCCGGTCGTCCGGGTGGGAAAAATGACCCAGGGCTTCGCCCACGAGCTTTCCGTCCATCTTGCCCTCATCATTGCGCATCTTCTCGTATCCCACTGCAATGCCAACATCTCCCATGCCAAGGAGGAGCTTGTAAATAACAGACAATACGGCCTGGCCACCGCTCGCACAGGCAATCTCCACAGCCTCAATGGGCTTTGCTGCCAGACCTGGGACATCTGCCATGAGGCCGGCGATGAGCCCCTGTCCATTGAGGGAAATGTTGCAGACAGCTCCAATGGCACCGACATCCATGAGGGATGGGGCAGCACCGATTTCCGCGCAGGTTTCGGTGACCGCATTGGAAATAATTTCAGGAACGCTCATGTCAAAGAGCTTGCCGAACTTTGACTGATGGTAGGCTGCAATGTAAATGGGTTCTCTCACGGTTATCCTCCTTGTTTTGAAAACCATTTAATCAGATCCGCGCGCAATACCTTTCCGTATGCGGTCCGGGGAAGCCGATCCAGAATAAAAATGTGCTTCGGGACCTTGTAGCGCGCAATACGTTTTTCAAGCCATTTTATCATCTCAGCAGGCAAAATTTCCATACGGTCTGCAAAAACAAGGAATGCAACACCAACTTCTCCCCATTTTTCATGGGGAACTCCCACCACGGCACAGTCCAGAATGGCCGGATGCTGGGTTAGCACTGCCTCAATTTCAGCTGGATAGATATTTACGCCCCCGGAAATGAACATTTCTTTTCGGCGACCGGAAATGTAGAAGAATCCGTCCTTGTCGCATTTCGCAAGATCTCCGGTGTGGAAAAACCCAGCCGGGTCATATGCTTCGGCAGTCGCATCCGGATTGTGCCAGTATCCGGCTGAAACGTGGGGGCCTCTCAGAAGCAATTCTCCAACCTCCCCGGGTTCCACTTCCTCTCCGTTTTCGGTGACAAGTATTGCTTCGGTGAACATCATTGGCTTGCCAATGGAGCCGGGATGTTCCCAGGCATCCCGATCCGTCATGGCAAAGCAGTTCACCCCTGCTTCAGTGAGACCATAGCCCTGTCGGAGAACCAGCCCGCGCTTTCTGTATAGCTCCACCAGCGATGGTGGCAGTGGGGCACCTCCGGAAATCAGCCATCGTATGTGGGAGATGTCGATTTTCTCAAAGCCTGGACTTTCTGCCAGCATTTTCCAGATGGCCGGAACGCCCAATACGACTGTACATTTTCCCTCCTCAATGGTATTCCATACTTCTTCAG
>PFTO01000172.1:24141-25712 GCA_002789615.1 Acidobacteria bacterium CG_4_9_14_3_um_filter_49_7
GGGTGTGCAGCACGATCCTTCCTCCAATCGTGAAGATTGGGATGAGAAAGGCACCCAGCCCGCCGGCATGATACAAGGGTGTAAAAATCGAGCTGACATCATCGCTGCGAAGCTGCCAGCACGCTACTGTGTTATAACCATTCCAAGCCACCATTTGGTGAGGTATCATGACGCCCTTTGGGCTTCCGGTAGTGCCACTGGTGTACAATAAAGTGCAGACATCATCCGGCTTGATTTTCTGAAAAGGATATGGGGGCACATCCGAATTCAGAAGAACATCTGCCGTTTTGTCACCTGGAACCGCAGATTCATCCAGCGAAACCCAACTTTCAACCGGGGTCTGCTGGCGCATCTCCCGGACAATACCACTGAATTCACCATCATAAACTAAGGTGCGAACGGTTGCGTCCCGGATGATTTCTTCCAGTTCACGGGCGGCCAGATGCGTGTTCAGGGGAACGACAACAACACCGGCCTTGATTGCACCGAAAAACACATCAAGAAACTCAACACGATTTCCACAGAGCAGGCCCAGACGCTCTCCCTTTTCCAGACTCAGGGTATGGCGCAGAATTCCGGCCCATTTCATTGCCCGGCTGTTCAATTCTCCATAGGAAAAATGTTGACCCGTTTTCAGTTCCAGCAAGGCTTCCGCGTCTGGTGTTAACCGTGTCCGCTCTCCCAGAATATCACCGTGCATCATCTCGTCATTCCCCTTGCTTCTCTGGGGCTTCCTCCAGAATCTTCAGAAGAGCTTGAGTGAAATGAACGGGACACTGCCGTTGCGGCACATGGCCGCAATCTTTCAGAATCGTAATTCGGGCCACGGGCAATCCGTCCATCATCCGGTTGGCATAAGACAGATCAAACATCTGATCCCGTTTCCCCCATAGCAGATCCACTGGAACTTTGACTTCATTCAGCTTCCCGTCAAGGAGGCTGGCGCCCATCGCTGAGGGATTTGTCATCAGCCGCACCAGCGGTCCCCTGTGGGCTTCCCGGACAACATCCTTCAGAACAAAGTTTGGGACAATTTCCCCCTCCGGTCCCATCAGAACAACCATGAGACGCCTTGCATCCGCTACATTTTCCGGAATCAGGCTGGGCCCCTTATAGTCCCCTCGGATCGCTCCGCCGTTGACCAGAACAACCCGCCTGACCTTTTCCGGTTGTCGGGCTGCCATCAGCAAGGCTACCCATGCCCCGAGGGAGTTCCCCACGATGATGACAGGCTCATCCTGAGAAACAACGGCAAGCATTTCGTTCACCGCACTGAACATCATTTCAACGTCCAACGGACCCTTCTCCGGCTCGCTTTCGCCATGCCCCGGCAGATCGGGAATCAACACCCGATATTTCCCCACCAGATGCGGTACCACTTTCGACCATGTCCCCGCCTGGTCACCCGCCCCGTGGAGGAGGAGAACGGCCGGGCCGTCTCCTCCTTCCCACAGCATCAGATTTCCTGAGGAAACAGGAATATCACGGGCCCGGAGGCTACCGGCCCGCTTCAAAGCCCTTCGCTCAAAATAACTGTTGACCGCCAGTGGATTCCGATAAAATCCTACGCC
>PFTO01000052.1 GCA_002789615.1 Acidobacteria bacterium CG_4_9_14_3_um_filter_49_7
TAACCCTGTCCACAAGCAGAAACGGATAGCGGTGTGGCATTATGGATTTGATTTCTTCATATTCGATTGTTTGAGGCATATCCCCCCCTCAGTATTCTTATTCTTTTATTTTGTTTTGCTCTTTTTTCAGCAATCTGCGAATGGATGCGGACAGTTCCGGTAGACGAGCGAGCGAGGCCATCTGTTTTTTCCAGGCCCGGTGTTCTGTGGCCGGATATCCCACAACAAAACGTCCGTCCGGAACGGATTTTGTCACTACCGAGGCACCGCCTATGGTGGCCCCGGTCCCGATATGAATATGACCGACCAAACCGGCTTTGCCGGCCAGGACAGCGTAATCTCCGATGGTTGTACTTCCTGAAATACCGGCCTGTGCCACAATGATCACGTGTTTTCCAATTACGACATTATGTGCGATTTGCACTTGATTGTCGATTTTGCTCCCATCTCCGATGGAGGTTTCCGTGAAGGTGCCCCTGTCAATGGAAACGCATGACCCGATTTCCACAGTATCTCCAATCCGGACAATCCCGGTCTGTGGGATCTTATTGTGTCGTCCTTCAGCAAAATGAAAGCCGAAACCTTCACCACCGATGACGGTATTGGAGCCGATGATACAATTTTGTCCAATTATGGAGCCGGGGAATACAACAGTATTACTGTAAATGACAGTTGATTTGCCAATATGGACATTCTCCATCAATTTGACACCTGAGTGGATGTGGACATCAGGTCCAATGGAGCAGCCGGGAGAGACAGTAACAAATGGCCCTATTTCTGCAGTCGGATCCACTGATGCATCGGGATGGATCCATGATAAAGCGGGCATCGTATACACCGGGTATTTTGAAATAAAACGGGAGGAAATGCAGATGAAGGTCATGTAAGGATCATCCGACTCAATTACCGGGCAGGGGAAGGAAGCGGCAAGTCCCGTCGGTACGATCAGTGCCCCGGCGTTGCTGGAAAGTGCCGTATCAAGAAGTTTCGAGTCCCTCAAGTAAGACAATTTCTCCGGAGTGGCATCACCAAGGGAGGCCACTCCGGAGATATTACAATCTGGCCCTTTCAGGCTGAAACCGAGTTCTTTTGCCAGCTGTGATAGTTTCAATGAAACCTCAATGTTGCGCATCAGCCCTTTTGATGGCTTCGGCTGTCAAGTCTGCTGTGGGTGAGAGGTACACAATCCCACTTTGAGCACGGCTGAAGACCACGTCGAGATTCTTTTCTTTTGCCAGCTGATCGATAATGGGTTGAAGAAGCTTCTGAAACTTCTCAAATCCTTCTTTCTGCTTAATCTGAAGTTCCCGCTTTGCATCTTCCTGCATACGCTTAATTCGCGTCTGGTAGTCGGAGAGTTTTTTCTCCATTGCGAGTTTCTTCTCATCTGAGAGGGACACCAGCTTGGTTTTATATTCCTTTTCTGTCTGCTGGGCTTCAGCGACGACCTGTTTGATTTCGTTCTGTTTTTGCTGCACCAAATTATTCAGTCCCTGCAGGAGTGCTTTTCCCTTTACCGACTTGTAAATAACCTGATCCGCATCCACTACTCCGACACGGCTCTGCGCCATCACTGCCGATGAAGAGATTAGCGCCACAAGAGCCAGAACAACAACTGAGAGTTTTTTCATATCATTCTCCTTTTCAAGAATATTGATTTGTCAAAAAATTGTGCCAATCGTAAATTGAAGGTTACCACCACCACTGGTCTGACCGGGTACGTCATCCAGAGGCATTCCATATGTCAGCCGAATCGGCATCTGAAAGACCGGAAGGTTGAACCGTGCCTCGAATCCCCAGGATCGTTTCATGGACTCTGAATTGGAAAAGAAGGACTCATCTTCAAGCCATACGCCACCAATGTCGTAAAACAGGGCAAATTGAAATTTGTGTTCGATCGGGAGAACCCATTCAAAGTTGCCGACGAACATTTTCGTGCCGCCAATGGAGATATTGGTGGCCGGGTCCACTGGAGATATCCGTCTGAAATCATACCCTCTAACTGTACTCTCACCTCCTATAAAGAATCTGTCATAGTATGGGATTGTATTTCCCTGGAGCGCTTGTGAATAGCTCGCCAGTGTGTTGACAAGGAAGAACGTATTCCTGTAACCGTTGAATAAATGCATGGCGCGCATATTAACCGTATATTTGAGATTATCTCCACCCAGTTGCCAACCTGCCCATTCAAGTCCCAGTGAGTATTTGGAACCTTCTGTGGGTAAAAAGGGATGGTTCAATGTTACGTAATTGATAGATTGGTTGATGGAGCTTGTCAGGCGGTTGGAAACCGGTTTGAAAATAGTGCTACTTTGCAGTGAAGAACCCGGAACATCGACAATTTCAAAGCGATAGCTAATCGAGTAGGTTAAGAAGGGTTTGAGACGGAATCCAAATCCAAGACTGAAACCCGTGCTTTTCCGGCTGTAGTTGTAATAGCTGGTTTCGCTGTTGAACAGGTTGATTGTGAAAGAATGAGGATAATCAAAAATCCATGGTTCGGTAAATGAAAGGTTGTAGTATGTGATGTTGGATCCAAATGAGCCCTGCAGCGAAAGCTGTTCACCTTTCCCGAGGAAGTTGCGTGTGCTGTAGGATGATTGGAGAAAAAAGCCGGCAAATTCACTGTATCCACCGCCGAAATTGATTTCATTAACCCCCGTTTCCTCTCCCGTAATCGTGACGTTTACCTTGTCTTCTCCCGGGACAAATTTGACCTCCGGATTTGTTTTTGAAACGTCGAAGAAACCAAGCTGGTTGATACGAAGCATACTGTCTTTGAATGTTTTAAGACGAAATGGGGCGCCTTCCGGAATCATGAACTCCCTGCGAATAACTTTGTCACGACTCAGAAGGTTACCCTTAAATTCGAGACGATTCAATTTGAACTGTTTGTTTTCGTTGAGCTTGAAAGTGATATCCTCAACATTATCAGGCTCAGGGTTGAGAATTCGTTCCATGTAAAACTGGAGATAGCCAGCATTGGTATATATTTCCTCAATGTCGGCCTGAAAGTCATTGAGCTTTCCAATGTCAAATGGACTGCCGGTCTTGAGTTTCCATTTGCCAGCCAGGACAGTGTCTGAAATAAGCTTATTGCCCTCAAAGGAAACTTTTCCGATCTTATATGACTGACCTTCAAAAATCGGAATAGTCAGAAACATGCGCAGATCCTCTTTGATCTTTTTGTTCTTTTTGGCTCTCTTTATGTTTTTTCGCTTTTGTCTTTTAGAAGTAAAGTCCTTCACCTCAGTGACAGGGTGACCGACGAAAACGTCCTTGTACCCTTTCTTCCAGTATACCTTCTTGATGTTGTCCACATCCTCGGAGAATTTTTTTTCTGAGTAGATATCGGATGAAGAAATGAGGGAGAAAAATCCATGTTTCTTGATCTTTTTCATGGCCTTTCTCAGCTTTTTGCTGGAAAAAATCTTGTTTCCTGTAAATTGGATACCGTAGACGCGTGCCTTGGAGCCTTCCTTGATGTTGAACGTTAAATACGCAATACCCGGCCCCAAATCTTCGAGACGATGATCAACCGATATGTTGCGATAACCTTTTTCATGATAGACATCCAGAATGGCAGTCTTTATTTTGCTTATTTCGGAGTAGTCCATCTGAACGTTCTTTTTCAAAACAACCTTCTTTTCTTTGAGCTTGTCCAATAACAGGTTGGGACCGAAAGCGTGGTTTCCAAAGAATCTGAAATCCTTGATGATGGGTCGTTCCTTGAATAAGTAGGTCACAATCTTTCCGGTTTTTCCGTCGGTGACATCCACCTTTATATCCGAAAAGACTTTCAGATCCCACAAGCGTTTTACATCGCCTCTGATTATTGAGAGCTCCAGGCTACCGCCTTCTTTTGAATGGATGCGAAACTCGATAGATCCATTTGAAATCCGGTGATTTCCTACAATGTTGATTTTCTCAATTGTTTCGGTGTGGGCTGTTACGGCACTCATAACCAGCACGAAAATTAGAATGTGTTGCAGGGGTTTCAGCATTTAACCTCCAGGATTTCACTGACCTTACGAACAGTTAGTTGATCTTCTTCTACTTCAAACAGATATTCACCTTTTACATCTTTGCCATTGGAAATGATCAAATCGGATAGTTTATCCTGAACATGAACCTGAATTGCTCGTTTCAGGGGTCGAGCACCATATTGAATCTTCATGCAGGCCTGTTTTGTGAGCCATTCTGTTGCGGCCGAGCTGAGTCGAACCTGAATCCCTTTGCCGATTAGAAGTTCATTGAGGTCATTGATCAGGATGTACACAATTTCAGAGAGCTCTTTACTGCTGAGGGGGTTGAAGACGATAATGTCGTCCACTCGGTTCAGAAATTCAGGGGCGAAGAAGCGGCGTACTTCCTTCAGGATTCGATCGCCTCTGTTTGCCGGAATCAGTGGATTCCCTGTATCAAACCCCACGCCCTTATCCTGGGTAATAATTCTGGACCCGACGTTGGAAGTCATGATAATGATCGTGTTCCTGAAATTGATCAATTCACCGAAGGCATCTGTAATGCGGCCTTCGTCAAAAATTTGAAGCAGAACGTTTACAAGTTCAGGATGCGCCTTCTCGATCTCATCCAGAAGCACCACGGAATAAGGGTTTTTCTTTACACGCTCGGTAAGTTGTCCTCCTTCTTCGTAGCCCACATAGCCAGGAGGTGAGCCAATCAATCTTGAAACCGTGTGTTTTTCCATGTATTCAGACATATCAAAACGGACAAGGTTCTTTTCGGAACGAAAGAGATAGGTTGCTAATTGTTTGCTCAACTCGGTTTTGCCAACACCCGTCGGACCCAGAAACATAAAAACGCCGGTCGGTCGGTCGGGATTAGACATTCCAAGGCGGGCGCGCTTGATTGCCTTTACAAGGGAGTTGACTGCTCGATTCTGTCCGACAACACGGGAGACAAGATAGTCTTTCAGGTTCAGCAGACGTTCTTTCTCACTTTCGGTTACTGCTGTGACCGGAATTCCGGTCCAGATGGAAACCGCTTCTTCAATGTCGGCAACAGTGGCAATCGGCCAGTTGGAACGGTCTTCGAGCGGCGCGGTTTCTTCTGAATCCGGTTCGTCCACATGGTCGATCATGGAGGGAAGCGCTTTGAATGGAGCCTCTTCCTCATTTTCTGGCGCATTTTGAATATTTACAGTCTCATTTTGTTCCATGTGCCTGAGTTTTACCCTTGCGCCTGTTTCGTCCAGCAGGTCAATGGCTTTGTCCGGTTGCATCCGGTCGGTGATATAGCGTTCTGAAAGGGTGACAGCTGCCTCCAGGGCCTTTTCCTCGAATTTGACCGAATGGAAATCTTCATATCGATCCTTAATTCCCTTAAGAATATTGAGCGTCTCTTCCGGAGTCGGTTGCTGAATGGAAATCGATTGGAACCGCCGCATCAGGGATTTGTCTTTTTCGATTGTCTTGGAAAACTCCCGGTAAGTGGAGGATCCGATGACCTGAAGATCGCTTCGGGCAAGGGCCGGTTTCATAATGTTGGCGGCATCAAGCGATCCCTCAGCGGAACCAGCCCCTACAATAGAGTGGAATTCGTCAATAAAGAGGATTACATCATTGGCAGCAGCTTCTTCGATTATATCCCGGAGCCGTTCCTCAAACTGTCCTCTATATTTCGTGCCAGCCACAATGTTATAAATGTCCACACCGTAAATCACGCGTTCTTTTAAGGGGGTAGGGACATCTCCGGTGGCAATGCGGGTGGCAAGTCCTTCCACAATGGCGGTCTTTCCGACGCCGGCTTCTCCCAGTAGAAGGGGGTTGTTTTTCCGACGTCGGGTCAGGATGTGAACGATCCTGTCCATTTCTCTTTCTCGTCCGATACATCTGTCAAATCGGCCTCTCTGGGCCATCTTTGTAATGTCACGACCGAATTTTGAAAGTATGGGAAGCTGCTGTTCCGGGGTCTCTTCTTCTGCCAGTTCGTCATCGTTGTCCAGCATAATGTCGTTAATGACCTGGTTCTTGGCCTCAATGAGGCTGCCCAGTCCCGATTCCCGAAGGGCCGTAACCGCTGTGGAAGTATGCTGAGATAGCATTGCCAGGAAAATATGGTGAACTTCCACTTTCTCTTCTCCCAGCGTAAATGCCTCTCTTACAGCCATTTGGAGTAATTTTGTTGCGGCATCTGTCATGGGCATGTCACCACTGTGGGTGGAGCGTCCCAGTTTCAGGCACAGGGAGTCAATAGAACGGCGCATCTGCACCGTGTCCAGATTTAGCTGGCGAAAAAGACGGCTCATATAGGCGTCTTCCTCCATAAGGATTCCATGCAGTACATGGACTGTATCGATATATGGATTTGAAAACTGGGCGG
>PFTO01000062.1 GCA_002789615.1 Acidobacteria bacterium CG_4_9_14_3_um_filter_49_7
TGCAGCAGCAGAAAACCGGTAATTCGCCCTGGTAATCTGAACAACTCCCATTCCTGCTAGTATGCGGAGTCAATTTCATGGTTGATCAGCAACACAGCGTTGCCCAAATACAGCCACATCAGAAGATCATTCATTACAGATGCCTCCTATGTTACAGATGCCTCCTATGTTGTTTTTCCGGGTGGGACATCTTTCCCCGATTCATCCCTTCAGAAAACGAACAATTCAAAGAAGCCGGATACAGCAAAATATGTTCTTTCACCTCTATGAATGAACCCCCGGGTCTTGAACATCAGCTCGACGCGCCCGGTCCCGTTAGAAAAGTGATTAGCTCTTTACACCAAATTCAAAGACATCCGGCCTTGCGTAATGCCCGGCAGCATCAAACATTCTCTTTGCTGCCACCGTTTCCTCCAGATCAAGGTCCGCATACAGAATTTCTTTTTTCTTTTCAAGGGGTCCCGCCACAAATTGCCCCGCAGGATTGATAACACAGCTGTTTCCGACATTTATCCACTCCCGGTCAGCCGGATAGCGCTCCCTGAAGGAGAATCGTTCAGGAATGTCCTTAACGGTTATAGCCATGCAACAACTCACCACAAACAATCCGCCTTCCCTTGCGATATGGCACATACTCTGTAACCACTTTTCACTCTTGTCCCAGGTCGGCGCGATCAGAATCTGAGCTCCGGATGTGTACATTGACTGGCGGGCAAGCGGCATAAAATTTTCCCAGCAGATCAGCCCGCCGATCCTGCCAATTGGTGTATCGAAAGTGTAAAGCGTGCGACCGTCTCCCCTTGCCCAAATCAATCTTTCACCGCCAGTGGGAATCAATTTCCGGTGAACTCCCATAATCTTGCCGCTTTTGTCAATGAACAGCAAACTGTTGTAAAGGCTCCCCTGACTGGATTCAGTGTTCTTCTCGTGAATGCCCACGGCAACCATGATATTTGCTTTTCCGGCAGTTTCGCATATCTTCCTGGTTGCTGAATCCGGAATGGATACAGCATTCGCGACCAGCTCAACGTACAGCTCATTCAATTCCTTTCCATTACTACCCGGCACCAGCCATACCCAATCCGGATAGCCGGGAATAAATGCCTCAGGAAAAACAACCAGTTCAGCGCCATTCTGCGCCGCATCGGCAATCATGCCACATACCTTTTCGACCGTGTCATCTCTGTTCATAAACACTGGGCTTCCCTGTACAACGGCAACCCGTGTAATTCTATTTTTATTCATGTTTATTCCCTCCCCGAAACAGTGAAATTTCGTCGGTCGGTTTACCACTAGATAAAGTGATTTATCTTTACATATTTTTCTTGTTTTTGCAAACGCGTCGCCGAAAGAAGGAGAAAACTCACTGAGACGTCGATTCAGGAGAAGGACTGGACAGGATTATTTATTCTCAGTCCCGCCAGACTCGGGTGGTATGCCCTGCGTATTGCTGTTCTCAGCAGCGGAGTCATCTACGGACTCCACCTCATTGGCGAAATGGCCACGCTTTAATTCCCATTTTCGGGTAAGACGTTCAGCCACCGGTTGAAGCAACAATAAAGCGAGAACGGCACCGTATATAATGCTTGACCAAGCATTTCCGGTGATTGCTCACCCGGATTTGCAGCCAATCAACCGATGATAAAGATATCCAATGCCACCACCCAGGGCGGCGGCTCCGACATACAAAAGGTATTTCATATCAACTCCAGCATAAATATATGCGCATAAAGAATATCATAAAAAAGTGAGCTAATTAGAAACTTTCAATTCCGAGAATTTTTCGCCGAATGCAAAAAAAGGGGAAGGCTTGGCCTCCCCCTTTTTCAATGCAAATTGGCTGATACTTCTATTCAGGATTCTCGGTTTTGGGTTCCTCAGTTTTAGGCTCTTCAGCCTTTTGTTCAGTTCCTTCAGCAGCTGGCTCTGTTGCCATTTCTTCTTTCTGTGTTCCCGGTTCAACAGCAGCAGGAGCCGGTGCCGGTGTAGCCTGTTCCACTGCAGCCGGTGCTTTTTTCGCAGGTGCTTCGCTCCCATTGCATCCAATCAAGAAGGCAACAGACACAATCGCCAATACAATAATCAATCCTTTGAAAATCCTCATTACAACCTCCAATACTTATTTTGATGGAAAACGGAAAATCGATTTATAATACCGAAATTAGAGAATCCAGTAAAGCATTATGTTGAATTTTTTAGCATTTTTTCATTTCGGTCTTACTGGTTATCACTACTGCTCAATTTGCTCTATTTACCTCAGTCCCTTTTCAAGTTCCCATTCTCAAAATGGCTGAAAAGAGCAGAACTCTGGAGGAGAACTCGAAACATGCGGGAAAGCATCCCACGATAGATGATAATCATGACAATGGGCCAGACAAGGGCCCAGAAGGTCAATGCTATGAAGAAAGTCACAAAAGCGGTGCTTTGAACTTCGGCAGGCAGGCGGTGGACGTAGAAAAACATGAGAATGGCAAATGCAATGAGGACTTGAAATGACAGAAAGAGCATCGCCAGAAACCATTTGATGAAGCTCACCCGATAACGGACATGAATACCCCCGGCCGGGACGGTGTCAACGGCAAGAAACGCGTCATTGAATGTATAGCCGAACGGATTTAACCGGTTAGAAGTTACGTGGACAGTTGATGGAGATGTCCGGGAAAAAGTGTAGCGTCCTTCTTTTCCCATTCGCTGAACCACCTTTTCCAGGTTTTGAAAAAAAGAATCGCTGTCCAGGGGAAGATCCAACTCCCCCTGGAACACCGGCGTAAACATTTTTTATGCTTCTACGAGGACAGACGCAATGTGGAGAATAATTTCAGCGGACTTTTCCATGGTCTGCAAGGAAGCAAATTCCTTTTTGGAATGCATGTTGATGGAACCGGCAAAAACATTGGGTGTCGGAACTCCCATAAATGTAAGTCTGGAGCCATCAGTTCCACCCCGGATGGGCTTATGGATGGGGGTGATTCCAGCTTTCTCAAAAGCCTTTCTTGCCGTTTCCATTATTTCCGGATGCTGATCCAGCACCTCTTTCATGTTTCGATATTGTTCCTTGATGACAATCTCAATCTCGCCCCTGGGGAATTTCTCCAGTACCTGCTGACGGACCCGTTCCAGATCCTTTTCTCTATCTTTCAGTCCATCCACGGTAAAGCTTCGGACAATCATGTTGATGACAGTTTCGTTTTCCATTCCCTTGATGCCGGTCGCATGGTAGTAATTCTCACGTTTTTCCGTTGTTTCCGGCAGCGTTTTTTCATCAAGCAGCGTCATGAACAGTCCCGCCATACGAATGGCATTTACCATTTTGTCCTTGGCGTAACCCGGATGAACGTTGATACCCTTGCAGATAACTTCGGCGCCATCGGCACAGAAAGTTTCATCTTCCAGTTCGCCCAGCCTGCCACCATCCAGTGTATACGCGAAACCGGCACCAAATTTTTTCACATCAAAATGGTCAACACCTCGACCCACCTCTTCGTCCGGGGTAAAGGCAATGCAGATTTCCCCGTGTTTGAATTCCGGATGGGCCACCATGTACGCCGCGGCCGTCATAATTTCGGCTACACCGGCCTTGTCGTCAGCACCGAGAAGAGTGGTCCCGTCAGTGGTAATCAGGTCGTTTCCAACCAGTTCTTTCAGAATGGGATTTTCTTTCGGTGAAATAACCACACCCGGATCACCGGGAAGTTGAATATCCCCGCCGTCGTAGTTTCTAACAACCTGAGGCTTAACATTTTCGCCACCCTCGGCAGGGGCAGTGTCCATGTGGGCAATAAAGCCCACCGGGGGCACGCTCTTTTCTACATTGGACGGTACACGGGCATAAACATAGCCAAATTCATCCAGCTCAACCTCTTTCAGGCCCATTGCCTTCAATTCAGCCACCAGTATTTTTGCCAGATCAAATTGGCGACTGGTGGACGGGAAAGTAGTGGATTCCTCATCTGAGGTTGTATAAATCTTTACATAACGTGTAAATCGCTCCAGCAATTCATCTCGGTTAATCATTCAGCACTCCTTCTATCATTTCTATCCGGGCACAAGTGTATCAGAATTTCCCTTTTCTCCGAAGATGGAACTCTGTTTTGTGTGATAAGATTTATTCAAATTTCATTGATTACGGGAGGGGGAAATGGAGAAAAGGGAATCGTACGGCAAGAAACACCGGAAAATCGGATCATGGGCAGGATTGGCAATTATATCCGTATTTTTTTTACTCCCATCCGGGTGCAACCACACTGCAAAGCAGAAATCAGCCCAAAAACCAACTTATTCCATTGAAACCGCAAAGGAAATTTCTCATATCACCTCAGGAATCATTTCCTCCTCCGAACCCATTCGGATACGCTTTGTCCATCCGATTGTGGATGAAAACCAGGTAAATTCCCCATTGAAACTTCCGGTGTTCCATTTTTCGCCGGAAATCTCCGGCCACGCAGTCTGGCAGGACGAGCAGACATTGGCTTTCGTTTCAGACCATCCCTTGAGTCTGGGACAATCCTATACCGGTAAGCTTGATGTAGCCGCCCTGCTGCCCAGCCAGAAGGAATCGGCATTAAAAGAAATTGATCTGGCCTTCCAGGTTGCAAAAAGAGAACTTGTCCGACTGGATGGCAGCTTCACCGCCGCTCAGACCGGAAAAGCATCAGAAGCGGCTTTTGAAGGAACCATAGACTTCACGGAACCCTGCACCATCGACATGGTAAAAAAGTCAATTTCACTGGACCTGGACGGCCGGGACATCCGGGCCGTGTGGATGATGCGCGAGGATCAGAAGCGTTTTACTTTCACCATTCCTTCCATTTCACGGGAAAAATCAACCAGAACCCTTGTGGTCCGAATCAATTCGGAACCCCTTGGTCTTTCCACCGGGATGGAAAGAAAATTTCTGCTGGAACCCGTAAAGGTGTTCAAGGTTTCCCGTTTTGAGACCTTCCAGAATGGGGACAGAGGCTTTGCGATTATCTTTTCTGACCGCCTGGACATGAAGCAGGACATCAATGGATTCATTTCCGTGGAACCCGCAGTGCAATTTACCATGAAAAAAAGCGCAAGCAAGATTCTTGTAACCGGTTCCTTCAAACCAGGGGAAGGATATGCCATTACGGCCCACAAAGGCATTAGCAACATCTGGGGTGCACGTTTGAAAGAAGCCGCTGTTCACAGTGTCACCTTTCAGAATCTGAACCCCTCCATTCAGTTTGTAAAAGACGGAATTTTCCTTCCATCCAGCAACAAACAAAACGTCCGTTTTACAGCTGTTAACGTCCGCAAGGTCAAGATAACAGTTCAGCAGGTGTTTTCTTCCACGCTGGGTCAGTATCTCCAGGTGGCTGAGACAAACGCCCAAAAGACCCGCAGCGACAATTTCAATGAAAGTGACCGCGTAGGGGTAAAGGTTGCGGAACAAACCCTCACACTCTCCGGAAAGCTTAATGACAAAGAGCAATATGCCATTGACATGAGTAAGTTGATTCGGAAAGGGACATTGGGGATGTTCCTGGTCTCCCTCAGTTTTCAGAGGGAAGACATGATACCGGAAACCAAAGCAGCTTCCTATGGCAATTATACTGACTGGTACAATGACCCGAAGGCGCCCGGTTACATGTGGCGCCACGCCAGGATATACAAACCGGTGCTGGTAACGGACATTGGCCTGACCCACTATGGCACTGGGAAACACCATGTAGTCATTGCCACAGACCTGCTTTCCGCTGGACCGATATCCGGGGTCACGGTGGAACTTCGCAGCTACCAGGATCAGATAATTCAGACCGCGGTCACAAACCGAAGAGGGAAAGCCGAATTTACCAATGTGAACAGGGATGTATACTACGTCCGAGGTAAATACAGGGACAACACGACCTTTCTCCTGAATTCCGCCATGGCATGGAACGTTTCTTCCTTCGACGTCGGGGGAAGCGAAGTGAACAAGGAGAATTTACGGGCATTCGTGTTCACAGACAGGGGCGTGTACCGTCCCGGTGATGAGGTTCACCTGTCCCTGATTGTAAGAAACGAGGAAGGCACTTTCCCTGAAAACCACCCTGTAACCTTGACACTTACCAATCCGAAGCAACAGGTGGCACTGAAATCCACATTGCGAAAAGGAAAAGACGGCTTCTATGTCTTTCGGTTCACAACTGCGGAGAATGATCCAACCGGTGTCTGGCAGGCGAAAATAACTGC
>PFTO01000018.1 GCA_002789615.1 Acidobacteria bacterium CG_4_9_14_3_um_filter_49_7
GTCCTCCTTGGCTTTTCTGCCATTATAGGACTCTCATTGCTTTTGGTACAGGTTTTGGGGGAAAGGTCACACACACTCGCACATTCACTCGCACTCTCTGACGCTTACGCAAAACGCCTCACTCCAAAATCATTGACTGTTCCGTCCTTCTATACTACAGTGAACCCGTCAAGATTGCTGGAGGAGGATAGTATGGAAAACGGATTTTTCAAAGTCCCGACACCGGTAAATGAACCCATTAAGTCATACCGGCCGGGATCCCCTGAGCGAGAAAGCCTGAAGAATAAATTGAAAGAACTGCGTTCCACGGAAATTGAGATTCCACTGATTATTGGCGGCAAAGAAATCCGCACCGGGAATACGGGCAAAGTCGTCATGCCCCACAAGCATTCCCATGTTCTGGCCACCTATCACAAAGCGGGAGAAAAGGAAGTTTCCATGGCTGTGGACGCGGCAAATAAGGCCCGAAAAGACTGGGCCGCAATGCCCTGGGAACACCGCACAGCCGTCTTTCTTCGCATGGGAGAACTGCTGGCGGGGCCCTACCGCGACCTGCTCAACGCATCCACTATGCTCAACCAGAGCAAGAATGCCTTTCAGGCTGAAATAGATTCTGCCTGTGAGTTAATCGACTTCTTTCGATTCAATGCCAATTATGCATCACAGATTTATGGGGACCAACCCATGTATTCCCCCACGGGCATGTGGAATCGCCTGGAACATCGGGGGCTTGAAGGCTTTATTTTTGCGGTTACACCGTTCAATTTTACATCCATCGCCGGAAATCTGCCCACCGCACCGGTACTCATGGGCAATGTCTCCCTGTGGAAACCGGCATCGTCATCCGTTTTTTCAGGATATCAGCTGATGAAATTGTTCATGGAGGCAGGTATTCCTGAGGGAGTCATCAACTTCATTCCCGGCTCCGGGGGACAAGTCGGCAATCCTGTACTAAGAAGCCCTTACCTCGCCGGTATCCATTTCACCGGCAGCACCGCCACTTTCCAGAGCATGTGGAAAACCGTGGGAAATAATATCGCCAATTACAAGGCCTATCCCAGAATTGTCGGCGAAACCGGCGGAAAAGATTTCATCTTTGCCCACTCCTCCGCCCATCCGGATGAACTGGTAACCGCCATTGTCCGGGGATCATTTGAATACCAGGGACAGAAATGTTCCGCCGCTTCCCGTGCCTACATCCCCGAATCCCTTTGGTCAAAGATCAAAGACAAGCTTGTGGACACAATCAAGGGCCTGAAAATGGGAGATGTGGAAGACTTCAGCAACTTTGTCAATGCTGTTATTGACCGGGGTGCATACGAAACCATCAAGACCTACATCGACCACGCGAAAGCCGCGTCTGACGCTGAAATTCTGGTGGGTGGCACATGTGATGACAGCACCGGTTATTTCATAGAACCCACGGTCATTCTCACCGACAATCCCCACTTCAAAACCATTGAAGAAGAGATTTTTGGCCCTGTGATTACAATCTATGTGTACAAAGACAGTGAATTTGAAAAAACACTGGAACTCTGCAACACCACATCTCCCTACGCGCTGACCGGTGCCATCTTTGGCTATGACCGGGCGGCAGTGGTACAGGCGGAACGCGCCCTGATCCACGCCGCAGGGAACTTCTACATCAACGACAAACCCACTGGTGCGGTGGTCGGTCAGCAGCCATTCGGCGGCGGCAGGGCATCCGGTACCAACGACAAGGCTGGTTCAATGTTGAACCTGCTTCGTTGGGTGAGCCAGCGGACCATCAAAGAAACATTCAATCCGCCCCGGGATTATCGTTATCCTTTTCTTGAGAAAGAATAGCAAAAATCGGGGTGGGTACGAGATACCATCCTGATTCAACTTCGCGGCAAAATGCAACCGAACCGGGTTCTGAAAAAGAGCCCGGTTTTTTTTGTGTCAACTCATAGAAATTATTATTTTGAAGAGGACAGTTTTCCCCTGTAGGTTGTAATGAGAATTACTGCCAGAACAATAACGACAGCAGCTACAAAAATCCGGCTGTTCAACACCTCTCCCGCAAGCGCCCATCCCAGAAAAACGGCAAGGACAGGATTTACGTACGCATAAGTGGATACCCGTGCAGGAGACGCATTCTTCAGGAGCCAGATGTAAGCAGGGAAAGCAATCAGCGATCCAAATACAATTAAATAGGCCACCGACAACAGGGAGCGAAGGGATGCCGCCGCAAGATTCAGACGGTACCACTCACCTGTAAGTGTCCCGGCGAGGATCAGCAGGGCACCGCCGGTGAGCATTTCCATTGCCGTAGCAAGGAGCGATTCCGGCGGCATCGGCCCGCTGCGGGAATACAGAGAACCGAACGACCACAAAATACTGGCAAACAACAGAACCGCCGCACCGACAGGATCCACGCGGAATGCGTTTGTCAACGCAAAGGGGTTTACCAGGAGGACAATTCCAAAAAAACCGATAACCACACCAATCCAGACCTGCGTGGTAGGACGCTCACCACCGGGACTCATCCAGTGGAACAGGACCATCCACATCGGAACCGTGGCAATCATCAGGGCCGTAATCCCCGACGGTACAATTTGCTCCGCCCAGACCACGCCGCCATTCCCGCCCAGAAGCAACAGCCCGCCCACAATGGCGGTTGATCGCCAATGACGAAGAGTGGGCCGATTCGCTCCCCGCGCCCGCATCCAGACATAGAGAAATACACCGGCAATCAGGAAACGAATACCCGCCATCAGAAATGGCGGCAGCGTCTCCACCGCAAACCGGATTGCCAGGTAGGTCGAACTCCAAATCAGATACACCAATCCGAACGCAATCACCAGTTCCGTCGTTTTCACAGCAGTAGATTCAGCATGCTTATCGTTCAACCCTCACTCCATAATCCAATTTATCAGCGCCCCAGTATAGCAGAAAAGAAGAATCCAGTTTGAGTTTAAGTTTGATTGAAGATGGGGAACAGATTGGCTTTGTTTCTCGTCTTTCTTGAACTCACACTTTCACTCACACTTCCTGCCAACCACTCCGAAAAGGCAAATCTGAATCTGAGTCCGGCCCTTCGGACAGTGCAAGTTTGGTACCTGGTTCCATCTTATTAAGCAACCTGGCCGTCCCCGTCCGTTTCCCTGCTAGCCACTGTTCACAAATCACCGAGGCAAAGCCGCCATGCCATTCCCTGTTTCTTTCTTACAGAACACAGAAAACTGAACACAGAACACTCCGGGCCTTTTGGCCCAGAATCCCCGATTTCCAGTTGACAGACGGGGGTTTATTGCTATACTTGGTCACTGTACGTTTAAGGGAGATTTTGTGCCATTATGTTTGAACAACTGACTGACAAGCTAAACCACGCATTCCGGACAATCCGGGGCGCGGCGCGGCTGACTGAAAAAAATGTTTCCGATGCCCTGAAGGAAATCCGGATGGCGCTTCTGGAAGCAGACGTCAACTTCAAAATCGTCAAGGAATTCACCGCTTCCATCAAGGAAATGGCGCTGGGGATGGATGTGTCCAAGGCACTGAATCCTGGGCAGCAGTTTGTGAAGATCGTCCATGATGAACTGGTGAAAATCCTTGGTTCTGAAGCGGAAGATCTCATCATCGACAGCAAAAAACTGAACATCATTATGCTCGTGGGACTACAGGGCTCCGGTAAAACAACGTCAGCGGGAAAACTGGCCATGCACTTGAAAAATAAGGGCTGGTTCCCCTTCCTGGTACCGGCGGATGTTTACCGTCCGGCTGCCATTGACCAGCTAAAAGTGGTAGCGGAAGCTGTTAATGTTCCTGTTTTTGGGGCCGGTGACGATCACGACCCCGTATCAATTGCAAAAAGAGCGGTAAAGGAAGCCGAGGGCCGAGGATTGAACGTGGTAATTCTGGATACTGCCGGGCGTCTTCATATTGATGATGAGCTAATGCAGGAACTGAAGGACATCAACAAGGCCGTTTCACCTACTGAAATCCTGTTTACTATTGATTCCATGACCGGACAGGATGCCGTCAAGTCAGCCGCTGCTTTCAGCAATGAATTGGAGTTGACAGGCGTAATTCTGACAAAACTGGACGGAGACGCACGGGGTGGTGCCGCGCTTTCTGTCAAGCATGTCACCGGTAAGCCTATCAAATTTGCCGGCGTCGGTGAAAAATATGACGAATTCGATCTGTTTTATCCCGACAGAATGGCGTCCCGAATCCTCGGCATGGGCGACATGCTTTCCCTCATTGAGAAAGCCCAGGATGTTGTGGATGAGAAAGAAGCCGAGCAGCTTCAGAAAAGAATTTCAAAAAACCAGTTTTCTCTGGAAGATTTCAGGAAGCAACTGGTGCAGATTAAGAAGATGGGGTCCATGGAAAAGATACTTTCGATGGTACCGGGAATGTCCCAGGTCAAGAACGCGTCCAAAATGATGGATGACAAGAAGATGGTTCACATGGAAGCCATTATCAATTCGATGACTCCCAGAGAACGCGTTAACCATATCATTATCAACGGGAAACATCGCAGGCGGATTGCCAGGGGAAGTGGTCGACCGATTCAGGAAGTCAACGCCCTCCTAAAGCAGTTTGTTAAAATGCGCAAGATGATGAAACAATTGTCTAACCCATCGGTTCTTGGTAAAATGAAGACTATGAAAAAGATGAGGAATATGAATCTTCCTTTTCAATAACGGAGGTAACAGAAAATGATTGCAATTCGTCTCAAGAGAATGGGCAGAAAGAAAAATCCCTTTTATCGCATCGTGGTGTCGGAAGACAGCAACACACCCACCGGTCGCTTTGTGGAAGAAATCGGCCACTACGATCCACTGGCCCGCCCGGTGGAGCTTAAGATTGACAAGGAAAAGGCCATGCGCTGGCTGCAGGAAGGGGCAAAGGTCTCGGACACGGTAAAATCTCTTTTCAAAAAGGAAAACATCGGTTAGAATGTCATCAAGATAATTGTCATGGGTAGGGATTCCTGTAAAAGCTAAGGAGGAAGGCATGAAAGATCTGATGGTAGCAATTGCCAAAGCGTTGGTGGATAATCCCGAACAGGTGGAAGTAACGGAAATTGAAGGTGAACAGACAACCGTTCTTGAGTTGCGGGTAGCGCAGGAAGACTTGGGAAAGGTAATTGGCAAACAGGGCAGAACGGCCCGGGCTGTCAGAACAATTCTGAATGCGTCCGGGATGAAGTTAAAGAAAAGATTCGTTCTGGAAATTCTCGAATAGCCCTGGATGTCGCCTGAATTCCTCACCATTGGCAAAATAGCAAGACCGCAAGGGATTCGAGGGGAAGTTATCGTTAATGTTGAAACGAACTTCCCCTCGCGTTTTTTTGATGAGACAGTCTTCCTTGTCCGCACAAAGGACGGGGTTTCCCACAAGATGACCTCTGAAAAAGCACGCATGCACAAGGGGCGCGTGATACTGAAATTTCAGACCATTGACACAATGAACGATGCAGAACACCTGCGGGATGCAGAGATTATCATTCCGGTGGAAAACCGCAACATGGATGACGAGGATTTTTTCTATCACTATGAACTGATTGGAATGAACGTAGTTGCCGTTGACGGGCACACTGTCGGTCGGGTAACGGAAGTGCTTGAAAATCCCGGTCAGGATATTCTGGTGGTTCAGGGCAAAGAGGGCGAAGTACTGGTACCCTTCAGAAAGGAAATCTGCATCGAAGTAAATCGGAAAGCAGGACGAATTACTGCCGACATGCCAGAGGGCCTGGAAGACATCAACCGCTGAATTCGGAGGGAATATTGCCATGCCGCCTTTGGACTTTTCCGTTATCACGATCTTTCCTGAGCTGTTCACCCCATTTTCTGAAGTCGGCGTCTTCGGCAGGGGAATTAAGAATGGCCTCTTGAGCTTGAAGACAATCAACCCCCGGGATTTTGCAACTGACAACTATCACTCAGTGGACGATGAACCGTTCGGAGGAGGCTCCGGCATGGTTTTCACTCCGTTTCCCCTTTATAAAGCAATTCAGAAATCAAAAAAATCCACGGCCGGACCAGTAATCTTTCTGACACCGGCAGGCACCCCCCTGACGCATTCAAAAGTTCTCTCCCTTTCGCGACTTTCAGGAATGA
>PFTO01000178.1 GCA_002789615.1 Acidobacteria bacterium CG_4_9_14_3_um_filter_49_7
CACGCTCCTTCTGGTAAGGTTTGAACATGTAATGCCAGCTTGTGAATCCAACAGCCGCTATCAGAATGAACAGGATTACATACACACGGGGTTTCATTCCCAACAGAAAAACTCCACCGGCCCCCATAATCAGAATAGTGGACGCAGTACCAAAATCCGGCTGCAACAGAATCAGGAGCACCGGAATTGTCACAACGACAGCACTCTTGAAAATTGCCAGAAAATCAAGATGGGACGTTTTGTCTCCCTTGGACAACCAGGCAAGCATAAGCAAAACTGACAGTTTCAGCGGTTCCGCTGGTTGAAGGCGGAAAGCTCCAAGGTCCAGCCAGGACCGGGAACCGTGGATTGAGGATCCAAATACCAGAACAAGGAGCAAAAGGCACATGGCAAATCCGTAAAATAGCGGAGCAAATTCTATCCACACGCGATAGTTAACCGCAAATGCAATTGTTCCCAATGCCAGTCCAGCGCAAATCCAGACAAGTTGCCGGGATATCAGGGTCTCTCCTCCTTTTACGGTAACCGCAGCACTACTCAGAGTAATCATACCCAGAACCAGCGTCAGGACAAGTGCAAGAAACAACGGAACATCAAAGCGGCCCTTCATTTGAACATCTCCCTGTTATCCCGAAAAAACTCAATAATTTTTGAAGCGATCGGAACTGCGGTGTCTGTACCATGGCCCCCCTTCTCCGCGATCACGGCAATGGCGATTTCAGGGTCACGGACAGGGGCAAAGCCAACAAACCAGGACAATTCCAGCGCCTTGCGGTCTGCGCCTGACACAGTCTGTGCCGTACCTGTTTTGCCGGCAACAGACAGGCCCAACTGACTCAGGGCCATTCCGGTGCCACCTGTCACCATCATTTGCATCCCCCTCTTGACCGCCCTGAAGTCACTTGCCGGTAAGTCTACCTTCCCTCGAATCCATTTCTTTCCTTTCTTGTTTATGAGGTGGGGTGTCAACAATGTTCCATTGTTTGCAACACTGGCAGTCATGGATGCCGCCTGAACAGGGGTCATCAACAGATATCCCTGACCAATGCAGGTATTCAGTGTGTCTCCGGGAAACCATGGGCGACCGGTTTTTCGCCGCTTCCATTCAGGAGTTGGGAGTAAACCGGATTTTTCTCCCGGTATGTCAATACCTGTTTTCGCACCGATGCCAAATTCTCTGGCAACAGGCCAAAGTTTGTCAATGCCGATTTTCAATCCCACATTGTAAAAATATACGTTGCAGGAGTGGGCAATAGCCCCTGTCAGGGACAAACTTCCGTGACCGTCCTCGTTCCAGCAGAGAAAAGTTCGCCCTCCCACTTCCAGGCCACCTTTACAAGTAAAACGGGTCCGGGATGTCAATCCTGCGTTCAGACCAGCAAGTGCCACCAGTGGTTTGAAAATAGATCCCGGGGGATAGGTGCCCTGGATTGCACGATTCAGCATGGGTTCACCTTTAGCTATCTTTAATGCCTCCCATTCCTTTTGTCTGAATCGAAAAGTTAAAATATTCGGATCAAATGTGGGACCTGAAACCATGGAAAATATCCGGCCATCCTGTGGACTCATCACAATGACAGCGCCCTGGTATTTCCCCAGGTTTTTCATCGCCAGTTGCTGAAGAGGGAAAAGCAGGGATAGGGTCAGATTCCTTCCATGACGGGGTTCGTGGATCAGCTGTGTCCGGATGAAATGATTACTGGAATCCACCACAATTCTTCGGGTTCCGTCCTTTCCCCTGAGAATCTCATCATATGCTTTCTCTATTCCCATTTTCCCCACTTTCTGCAAAGTGAACAGATTACGTGCTTCTTGTTCTGTCGGTTCACCGATGTATCCCACAGTATGCGCGAATAATCCCCGATATGGATAAAACCTCTGAGGTGCAAGTTCAATAAAAACTTCCGGATAATCTTTTTTTCTTGCTTCAAGTGGGGCAATTTCAGAAAAGGAAAGGTTTTCGAGGACAGGTACCGGTTTATAGAGAGGAACCCTTTTGTATCGCCTGATTCTGTCTTGTAATTCACCGGGTGAAAGTTCCAGAAATTCTGCTATCGACTTCAAACGATCGGCGCTGAAAGTGCTCCGGTCCAGCATAATATCGTACGCTACTTTGTAATCCGCCAGAACCTTTCCGTCCTTTGAATAAATTCTCCCCCTTCTGGAAGGAATGGTAACTTCCCGAAGGGTATTATCTGCCGCTGCCTGAAAATACGATGGTCCCAACACCACCTGAAGATACCAATACCGGAAAAAGAGCGTCAAAAACACCCCCATAACAACAATGTAAAAAAACTGAATACGACCTCGAAAGACAGGATGGCTTTCACTGAACATCTATTCTTCCGATAACCAGACATGTGAGAAAAGCTGTGGAAAGGAGAAAAACGATATAACCGTAGATCGAAACAGGCAGGAGTGCAAAGCCGAGGAGCGAGGAAAGCCACCGGGCCCCCAGTGCAACAAGAAGTGCGTAGGCACCAACAGTCAGACAAGCTGCAGCGCCCTTCACCACAACTCTCCTGGCAAGCTGGTGCAGGGCAAAGGCCAACACGAGGGCAGACATGGTTTTGATTCCAGTAATCGGGGAAGCCGGATATACCAGTTCCATCATCAGATTGCCAAAAAAAACAAATGCCATAGCACGGCCCACAGTGCTTCTAGTTGAATAGATTCCGGACAGTATCAGGAGAAGGTCTACCCTCGCAAAAGGGAGAGGGAAAATATTGATGAGCATTGACTGAAGAAAAATTGCTATGATGACCAATATAACGTCATAACCTACGATCATTTCCCACTTCCTTTTTCACCAGTATCCGGCCTGGACACATTGGATCTGAGAACCAGTACGTGCTCCAGATTACTCAGTGGAGCGGAAAAAGCTACTTTGATATTCTGAAAAAAACTGTCCGTGGGAACAGCGGATATAATTTCTCCGGCTTCGACTCCTGCGGGACAAATGCCATCTCCTCCCGTTGTAATAACCCGTGCACCCTGCTTCACTGCTTCATTGTTCGGGAAATATCGAATTGAACCAATGCGAATGTCTCCCTCGCCTGAAAGAAGACCGGCGGATGGCGCTCCTTCAATCCGAACTGAATAACCGGAAGCCGGATCAGAGAGCAGCTGGACCTGAGACTGGTGAGAAAAAGCCTTCCACACGCGGCCAACCAGTCCGGTTTCACTGATCACAGCCATATTCTTTTTTACACCGTCCCGTTCTCCCCGATCAATGAGTACCAGATTCATACCACTGAAGGAGGCGTTACCAATTACACTCGCAGCCAACCCTGGGCGTTCAAGTTTCCGTTTTAACGCTAACAGGTCCCTTAAGTGACGATTTTCATAGTTCAGACTTCGTTTTAGCAGAAGCCGGGTACGTAAGTTAAATGTTTCTTCCCTCAATTTTCGATTTTCTTCCTGAGCATGGATGTTATCAATATAGGTTTTGTATGTTTTTTTGACCCACCGAGTCAAGGTAATAGACGCTGTAACAACAGGAATAGAAACTGCGTTAACTGTTCTTTCAACGTACAGCACACCGATATCGTCTTTTAGTTGGACGGAAACCAACAGGAGATTCAAAAGAAACAAAACCAGAAAAACCCGGAACTCGTGGATAACATCCCCCTGACAAGTACTGATTTTTATTCTACTATACCCTTGGAAGTGCCACGAAACATTTTATAATGAATTGTGAGAATACTATGATCATATTCAGAAAGGAGGCTCCATTGAAGAAAACAATTCTGATTGTAGCTGTTGTATTGGTATTTTTCGCTTTGCTTGTGGTGCTGGTTGGCCGTTCCATCGGTTACCTCACCGGCCAGGCAACCGCGCCATCCAAATCAGTCCTTGTGATTTCCATTAACAGGGCATTAACCGAGCAGTCACCGGAGCTGCCATTTCAGAGGAGCCTGGATTTTCACAATCTGATTGACGCCGTACACAAAGCTGCGAGGGACAGCCATATTGAAGGGGTTCTGGTCGATGGCGACTCTCTGGCAATGTCAATGGCTCAGAAAGAAGAATTAAGGCAGGCCCTCGCGACAGTTGTAAAGGGGAAGAAACCTGTCACCGTCTATTTTGACGCAATCTCGATCGGCAGCTACTATGTCGTCCCAAAAGGAGCAAAGGTAGTGATGCAGGGAACCGAGGGCGGCTATGTCACAATGACCGGATACTATGCGCCCCAGATATTCATGCGGGAGCTTCTGCAAGAAAAACTGGGTATCAAAATGAATGTCATTCACATCGGAAAGTATAAGGGAGCAGGAGAGCCTTTCTCCCGGGATTCAATGTCCAGCTATCTTCGGGAGGAGTTGTCTTCTTATCTGGATGACGTCTGGAAAAATTTTACAGATTCAATTCCTGCGGCCCGTGGACTCGACAAGGAAAACTTCCAGAAAAATCTATACGACGGCAAGTACTTTGCACTTTCCCCACAAGAGGCAAAAAGTGACGGTTTCGTGGATACATTTGGATATAAACTCGATCAGGAAGATGCGTACTCTGACACCGTGAGAATTGCCCATTACTCACAACGCAACAATCTTCAATCCTCTTCCGGTCGCATTGCCCTGATTGTCGCCGAAGGAGAAATCCAGATGGGAACAGCAAACCCCAGCCCCTTCGGCGGGAGTTCTGTAATTGCAAGTGACACCATTTGCCGCACCATTCGGCGGGCAGCCGACAATTCAATGATCAAAGCAATCGTGTTCCGCATTAACTCTCCAGGCGGCTCCGCCCTTGCCTCTGAGTTGATCTATCAGGAACTCCGGAGGGCTGCAAAGAAAAAACCGGTGGTCGCCTCCATCGGCGGCATGGGTGCGTCCGGCGGTTTCTACATTGCCTGTGGATGTGATGAAATTTTTGCTGACAACGCGTCCATTGTCGGTTCCATCGGCGTCATTTCCATTGTTCCGGAATTTACAAGTCTCATGGATAAGGTCGGGGTGCATATTGATCCTGTTCAGAAAGGGAAGTACTCTGATTTTCTTTCTCCTTATCAGAAATTAAAACCTGAAGAGGCCAATATTCTGACTGACGAGATGCTGAAAATTTACACCGTCTTTAAGAGCCGGGTCGCAAAATCCCGAAAAATGGACATGGAAAAAGTCGAGGAGCTGGCCCAGGGCCGTATTTATTCCGGTAGAAAAGGACTTGAACTGGGTCTTGTGGATCGCATTGGCGGACTCAGGGAAGCACTGAAAGAAGCGGCAAAGCAGGCAAAACTTACTTCCATCCGCTACCGGGTATTCAGCAGCCGGAAAAGTTTCATCGAAATGATCCTGGATCGCCAGGCAAGCGTCAGCACAAAATGGCAGGAACTGTTGAAATTACCGCCTATGGGTCGTCCCCTTCTCATCACTCCTTCTCTTGCCTGGCAGGAAGAATCGTCCAAATGAAAAGACTGTTTGCCATTTTGTTATTGTCGATTCCGGTATGGGCAGTTCAGCCGGTTGATCCACTCTTCACCCGGACAATGGAAGCCATACAGACCCGAAGTCTCTCCCCCTTTTCGATGAAATGGTCGAATCAGGGGTGGCATCTAGCCTATCTGAAACCCGCAGCGGATGCCGAGGTGAACGAACTCTGGGTATTGGATTTGAAAACAGACAGGGAAGTAAAACTGGCTGGAACAGAACAGAAAGACACTGAATCAGAAGCGGAAAAAGAACTGAAAGAGAGGATGCGAATCGGCGGCGGAGGTATCACGTTCTTTTCCTGGTTTCACAATTCTGAAAAGATTCTCTACAAAAACGGTGGAAAGCTATGGCAGGTGGCCATTGCCACGGGGAAAAAACAGGCTATTCCCGTCAAACTGAGTCCTGTGCTGTTCCCCCTGATTTCACCCGACGATAAAACGATTTCCGTAGTGTCCGACGGTGATATCTATCTGGTAGATATTGCCACGGGCAAACACAGAAGGCTCACAAAAAGTGCCAAAGACGGCATTTACAACGGAATGGCAGATTTCAACGCCGCAGAAGAATTGGATCGATACCAGGGAATGTGGTGGGCTCCGGATAGCCGTTTCCTGTATTTCACCCAAGTCGATGAATCCAGAATGGCAAAATGGGCGCTACCCAGAGACACCACATTTGAGCCCAGCTTCGAGTTGCAGCGCTATCCTGTTTCAGGGGGAATAAATCCGGATGTTTCCCTGTATCGCGCCAACTTGAAGACCGGCAGTCTGAACCGGTTAGCGGTTCCGCTCAAGGGAAGCTGGTACCTTGCCAGATTCAATTTCATGGGAAATGATCCCGCTGTTCAGATCTTGAGTCGAGACCAGAAAGATTTGTATATCTACCAATACAGCAGCCTGAAGCCCATACAGATTTACCATGAACATGATGACTGCTGGCTCAACCTCAACAAGAGTTTTCACTACTTTCCACGCCGGAAAGCATTTTTGTGGACCTCTGAAAAATCCGGCATCAACCAGATTTACCTTGAACAGTTGACTGGAAAGGAAATTCCCCTGACCAACAGAAAACAGCCGGTTTTGAGCATCTCCGGTGTAAACGGGCAACTGGTTTATTTTATTGAAGCTCGCGCCAATCCCACGGAAAATCAACTCATGCTTCTGAACATGAAAACCGGGAAAGTTATCCCCCTTGAAGAACAGAAAGGCAGAATTCGAGTCTCCATTTCCAAGGATACCCGCCACTACATCGTTTTTTCCAGTACTCTCAATCAACCCACGCTGGCCACCCTTGTATCGCATGACGGCACGCGCCGAATTTTTTATCGGCAAACCATTCCTGAAATAGATGGACTTGCCCAGAATAGTCATATCCCATATCAGTTCACGACGTCAGACGGTACCATACTTTATGGTGTCCTGGACCGCCCGAAAATTCTTGTTAAGGGCAAGAAATACCCGATACTTGTCTACACCTACGGCGGTCCCCATTCCCAGGTAGCATCAAACAGTTACTCTTCTCGGAATGACCTCTGGCATCGGTATCTCAACACAAAGGGCATCTGCGTGTTTCGGATGGACAACCGGGGTTCATCGGATCGATCCCGTGCTTTTGAACGGGCGATTTATCACAACATGGGAGGCCTTGAGTTGAAAGATCAGATTGCCGGGCTGGACGCAATCTGTAAAAAGTTCACTTTTCTCGATCGCTCCAGAGCCGGTATCTGGGGTTGGAGTTACGGCGGGTACATGACCTGTATGGCCATGACTCGCTTCGCCGGACAGTTTAAGGTGGGCGTGGCCGTGGCACCGGTCACAGACTGGCACATGTACGATTCCGCTTATACGGAACGCTACATGGGGACAGCACAGGAAAATCCGGATGGATACAGGAACTCCTCCGTTCTCACATGGGCCGGTAAACTGAAGGGGAAGCTGTTGATTATGGCAGGTGTCTCAGATGACAATGTCCACTTTCACAATACGGAACTTCTTCTGAACAAATTTGTAGAAACGGATCGTTTCCCTGATCTGATGGTGTATCCGGGAAAGAAACACTCGATTCGGGGACGCCAGACCCGCAGGTATCTTTTCTGGCGCATTTCCGATTACTTTATCTCTAATTTGTAGATCCTTTCTTGTGAATGGAATGAAAAGAGCCGGGCTTTTCTGCCCGGCTCTTTTTTGCCTTTCCAAGCCACCAAATACATATCACAGGCCGCGATGCGGCATCACCCATTTTCAGCTTGTCAGAGAAATCTTTCTGAGTAAATTGATATTGGTAAGCATAGCGCCGGTACCCAGCACCACACAGGTTAACGGATCTTCTGCCAACGATACCGGCAACCCGGTTTCTTCCCGAAGTCTCTTGTCAAGATTACGGAGGAGCGCGCCGCCGCCAGCCAGAATGATGCCTCTGTCCACAATGTCTGCCGAAAGAGCAGGAGGCGTCTTTTCCAGGGTTATCTTGATTGTCTCCACAATACTGTCCACGGCAGGTGTTAACGCTTCCCGAATCTCTGAATCAGTAAGCGTCAGCCCTTTGGGGAGACCTGTTTCAAGGTCGCGTCCCTTTATCTCCATTTCCAGTTGCTTGTCCAGCGCATAGGCGGAACCGATATTTATTTTCACGTCTTCTGCCGTTCTCTCTCCAATCAGCAGGCGATATTGTTTCTTAATGTATCGGATAATTGACTGATCCATCTCATTCCCGGCGACTCGAAGCGACTTGCAGAACACGATACCGGCCAGCGAAATCACAGCAACGTCAGTGGTGCCGCCGCCGATGTCCACAATCATGTTTCCGGTTGGTTCTGTGATTGGTAGACCGGCACCGATGGCTGCCACCATTGCCTGCTCTACCAGATAAACCTCTGATGCTCCGGCCTTCAAGGCAGAATCCCGAACCGCACGACGCTCCACCTGAGTAATTTCGGAAGGCACAGAAATAATAATCCGGGGTCGTACCGCGACCCTTCGGTTATGTGCTTTCTTAATGAAGTAATCCAACATCCGCTCTGTGACTTCAAAATCAGCAATAACTCCCTCTTTCATCGGCTGAATTGCCACAATGTTGGAAGGTGTCTTTCCCAGCATTTCTTTTGCTTCTGTCCCTACAGCTTCCACGCGGTTGTTTTTGATATTAATAGCAACAATGGAAGGTTCACACACAACAATTCCTTTGTTGCGGATAAATATAAGGGTATTGGCTGTCCCCAGATCAATCGCTAGATCACTTGAAAAAATCGATAACCACGAGAGCGGATTCATCACACCCATCATTCACTCCTGCTGAAGTTTCACCATTTGATTCATCCGGTCGTCCTCCGGAGCCCGACAAAGGAACAGGCATAAGCATTATGACAGAATTATCTTAACTTTGTCACTCGGCAATTTCAATACCATTCTTCTGGTTCATTTTTCGCTTATACATCGCCTTGTCGGCTTTAGACAGAATTGCTTCTGTTGTTGATCCATGTTCCGGGAAAGAGGCAATGCCAATACTGACAGTCAATCGAATATCGCGGTAATTGTAGTTGCAAACGGATCTGGAAATTGCTTCCGCATATTTTCGACTTTCTTCAGCAGTCAGTCCAGGCTGGATAACGGTAAATTCATCTCCACCGTAGCGTGAGGCCACATCTTCCTCTCGAACTGCTTCCTTAATCAGTTGAGCCACATCCACCAGAACAGAGCTTCCCGCCAGATGTCCATAATTGTCATTCACTGATTTGAAGTTGTCCAGATCCAGAAAAATTATTGAAAGGAACCCCTGGTATTGGGTAGCTTTCTTAATGGACTCCTCCAGAAACCAATTCTGATACCTTGAATTAAAAAGGGACGTCAGATCATCACGCTTGGTCATTTCCTCCATTTCATTGAACATCAGTGCATTGTGAAGAATAATAGATCCGTATTTCACCATGGTTCTAAGGGAATCCAGGTCATCTTCTGTGAAGGGCTTTCCGGAATCTTTGTTGATAAGCTCAATCACACCAAACAGTTCTCCTTTCCCTACAAGTGGTGCGGCCATAATCCGTTTTGTTTCAAAACCGGTGGCTTCATCCACCTCCTGCAAAAAGCGCGCATCCGTTCCTACATCGTTGATAATAATTGCCTCGCGTGTACTGGCTACCCATCCTGCCACGCCCCTTCCAACGGGAATTTCAATCTTGCTCAATTTTTTCCGTACATTCTGATTGGTCATTCGAAAATAAAGGGCATTGCGTTCCCGATTTAAAAGCAATAACGACCATGAACGCGTATTCAGGAGGGTTTGTACCTTGTTCATAAATTCCCGCATGATGACATCCGGATCAGAAAGATTGATTGCAGACGTGGTCACATGGTTCAGCACTTCATAGTTGCGCGAAAGAATTCGTTCTGATTCCTTCAGTTTCATCAATTTTTTTTCAATGAAAAGCATTAAACGGAATTCCTTTTCTGAAGAAAATGTCATGCAACCGCTGATGTCCTGGCCACTCCTGCGTCTGGTATACACATAATAATCATCCACCGGGATAATTCCCTTGATTTCAGATTGATGGCCAATATAAAAAACGTCCGTGAAAATAATGATGTCGTGGGAAAATAATGTCAAGGCGGAAAGATCCGTCTGGGAAGAACCTACATAGCGCGCGTATTTTCTTGGTACTTCTCCGAACCATAGGATGTTCAGTAGATTTTTATGAATACCCATTTTTCCAAAATTGTCTCGTTGTCGCTGGCATCACGGGAAATGACCTCAATCCGGTTTTTTCCGGACTGGTACAATGTAATAATGGAACTGAAAGTACCATCTTCTTTCACTTCCGCCAGCTGGTTGTTAACCGTTACCCGTGCATGGGGTTCGGTTTTTCCTCGCACAATGGCAGTCGTACCAAAAATGCGAATTGGCTCCAAGGTAAGAGGTGGCGGCGTCTGGTCCACTAGAAGCTCATGTTGGCGCGTTCCCACCACCTTAAATTCTCGAATATCGGAAAAACGTCCCTGCTCATTGGCCTCGTTCAAAGCTGCCACCCGCCAGAAGTAAGTTCCTTTACCCGGGATGGGAAGCGTCAAAGAGGTTCCACTGTAACCGCTTCGCCGTTCAATACAGCTCGCAAAAACCGTATTGTTCGCCAATTCAAAGGCATAACCTGCGGCATTGTAAACTTTTGACCAGCGAAATTGGACATTTCCTCCCTTTCCGGACGTCTCAATGGTTTTGAAATTGGGAGGCTCTTCCGCAAGCGGCATAGGCGGCAACAGATAGGTCTTTTCTGCCATTGTGTGCTGGGAAAACCGTAATACCTGCTGTGGACTCAGTTTACGATCCCTTTCTCCTCCCTCCACCATAAGGTTTCCTTCCAGGCACGCAATCGTTGTTGTCAAAACACTGCTGTCCAGTCCAGCTCGTCCCATTGCGTTTAAAGAGTACAGAACCCGTGCTTTTCCGATAACCAATTCAAATTTCGGCTGATAATCCGTAATTTTGGAAGCAGTAAATGAGATCCCGCCGTTTTTCAGTTCCATGGAAACGTTCAGAGAATGGGTGACTTTGTCTTCCTCTATCTGGCTGAAAACCAATGTGGCCGGGTAGCGGAGAGTGACAGTGGAGCCGTCAATAAAAATAATTTCACATCCAGACCCCTTCTTCATGGTCATCACGTCTCCCGAACGGATTTTCATACTGCTTTCAACCTGAACTACGCGGGTTCCGCCCTCCAGATAGTCCACCTGACCCACCAGTTGGGCGATGTGGGCGCCGGACATTACGGCAGATTTTCTGGCCTCCATAATGCTGTTTGCCGCATCAAAGACTTCTCCACTGAGTTTATCCAGTTTTGCAAACTCGTAGTTGTCCAGGTCTTCTTTCAGTGCATCCAAATGGTCCAGTGCTTTATTCAGTTTTGCTTTTTCTTCATCAAGTCTTGCAACGACGAATGCCTTCTGGAGTAAGGCCAGAGATTCAAATAATTTTTTTTCACTCTGCTTACGCATCACGTGGACATAAACCGGGTAAGCTATCATAGAAACCAGAACCAGGAGAATAATGACCATCGCCGAAGTTTTTATAACTTTCACAGTTTCTTCCTTTCTGTTCTTTCATTTTTATCATAATGTACACTATACTTTCAAGAGTTGATATAGAAAACTGGAGATAATCTATGGCTGATAGGAAAAAACTTCGGACAATTCTGGATTCATTGACACCCCGTGAATCAACTGTTGAAAAACTGAACATGGATCCCATTGCCTTCCCCGGGCGCTATCCCGATTTACCGGACAGGGAGGTTGTCGCGCTGATTGCCGCATCTTTCGCTTTTGGGAAAGTCACTGCCATCATGGGGGCAGTGGAACAGGTACTGGCCCCCCTGGGGCCGTCTCCAGCAACCACCCTGCAGATAACAAAACAAAGTGATTTGAAGAAACTCTATCCGGATTTCAGATACCGATTTATGAGCCATGAAGGTCTGGTCGCTTTCCTTTCCGGTATTCGTGAAATTCTATTGACATCAGGGAGATTAAGCGCACATGTGAGAAAAGATGCCCCCGTCGAATCGGCAGACAACCTCTTTCGGGAACTTCTGTCCGGCAGCGGAAATGAAATCGCCCTTCGCTCTTCCAATCTGCTGGCAGATCCCAAACGAGGCGGACCGGCCAAACGCTGGATGCTCTTTCTCCGGTGGATGGTTCGAAACAAATTCCCTGATTTTGGTATTTGGAACCATCTGATTTCTCCTTCCCGGCTGATCATTCCCCTGGACACCCACGTCCTCAGAATTTCCCGTTACCTGGGCTTTACAATGAAAACCTCTCCTTCCATGAAAGTTGCGAGGGAAATCACCGAAGCTCTGGCCCAGTTTTCTCCGGCTGATCCCCTTCAGTTTGATTTTGCCCTTGCCCATATGGGAATAGATGGCATCTGCCCCAGGAACCGGGGATTGCGCCGCTGCGACATTTGCCCTTTGCAAGAATTTTGTTTGGAAGGTAGAATGGCAGGGAACATAGAATCGAAGGCAGGAAGGGACTTCCAATGAAACAAAACAAGGTTGTAGTACTGGATTTCGGCTCCCAATACACAAAACTCATATTAAGGCGAATTCGGGAGCACCACATTTACAGTGAAATCGTTCCCATCAACACGACCGTGGAAAAAATCCGCGAAATGGCCCCTGCCGCCATTATTCTCTCCGGCGGGCCCCGTTCCGTCTACGAAGAAGGGGCATTTCACGCCGATCCCGAACTCTTTTCCATGGGTATACCGGTTCTGGGTATCTGTTATGGCATGCAATTGATGGCCCATCTGCTGAATGGGAAAGTTGCGGCTTCCAATGACCGGGAATACGGTCGGGCCACAGCAAAATTCCGGACAGATTCTCCGCTTTTTCAGGGAATCAAGGCGGAATCCGTGGCCTGGATGAGCCATGGAGACAAAGTAGAAGCGGTTCCTCCCGGTTTCCGCGCCATTGCCGAAACCGATACAACGCCGATCGCAGCCATGGAAAATAGTGAGAAACGCCTGTACGCAGTGCAGTTTCACCCGGAAGTCACCCACACTGAAATGGGACAAGATATCCTGAAGAACTTCCTGATTAACATCGCCAGAATTGACCCGGACTGGCAGATGGGGTCATTTGTGGATGCGGAAATTTCCCGTATCCGTGAAATTGTAGGGAATGGAACTGTCATCTGTGGCCTTTCCGGCGGCGTGGATTCCTCCGTGGCAGCCGCCCTCATCCATCGGGCCATCGGCGATCAGCTGCAATGCATATTCGTAGATCATGGACTCTTGAGAAAAAATGAAAAACATCTGGTCATTGAAACCTTTACCCGTCAATTCCACTTCAACCTGAAGGCCGTGGATGGTTCTGAAACCTTCCTTAACCGGTTGTCTGGTATCTCTGATCCGGAAGAGAAACGCAAAATCATTGGTCATACATTTATCGAAGTATTTGAGGAAGAAGCCCGTCAATTTGACAATGCCCGCTTCCTTGCCCAGGGAACGCTTTATCCGGATGTTATTGAGTCCGCGGCCCACGGCGGTACCTCGGTTACCATCAAATCCCACCACAACGTCGGGGGGTTGCCTGCACATATGAACCTGAAGCTACTGGAACCGCTGAAAGAGTTGTTCAAAGATGAAGTCCGGGAATTGGGCCGCCTGCTGGGTCTGCCGGAAGAAATTGTCGGCCGCCATCCCTTTCCGGGACCGGGACTGGCCGTGCGGATCCCCGGCGCAGTGGATAGAGAAAAAATTGCCATCTTACAGGAAGCCGATGATATCTTTATTGAAATGCTCCATTCAGCCGGACTTTACGATGAAATCGCCCAGGCCTTTGCGGTACTGATTCCGGTCAAAACCGTTGGAGTGATGGGGGATTTCAGGACCTACGAGTACATTGCGGCGCTTCGGGCTGTTAAATCCGAGGACTTCATGACAGCAGACTGGTACCCCATGCCCCACAGCCTGCTCGCTGATATATCCGCAAGGATTGTTAACGAAGTCAAGGGCATCAACCGGGTGGTCTACGACATTACCTCCAAACCCCCCGGAACAGTGGAGTGGGAATAGAATGAGTTGGAGTCGGGGTAGGGGAAGGAGCAAGGGATAGAAAATCATGGAATCATCTTCCACTCATGACTCATCACTCATCACCCATCACGATTCACCCTCCGTTTCTGTGATTATCCCCACATATAACAGGCGTGAGCGCGTACTGAAGGCAATCGAAAGCGTCGTTGCTCAAAAGCGACAGCCGAATGAGATTATTGTTGTGGATGACGGGTCCACAGATGGAAGTGCTGCTGAAATCCAGAACGCCTTTCCGGACATAACGCTTATCCGGCAGGAAAATTCTGGCGTCAGTGCAGCTCGAAACACCGGGATCCGGGCCGCAGCAAGTGAATGGCTGGCATTTCTGGACTCTGACGATGAATGGAAACCGGAAAAACTGGGAAAACATATGGCGTATGCCCTGTCCCATCCAAAATACAGAATTTCCCAGACCGACGAGGTGTGGATTCGAAACGGTTGTTTTGTGAACCCAATGAAAAAACATGGGAAAAAAGCCGGGCGTTTTTTCCGGGACGCACTGAAGCTTTGTCTGGTCAGCCCTTCCGCCGTAATGATTCACCAAAATGTGTTCCGGGATATTGGTTATTTTGATCAAACGCTTCCGGTCTGTGAAGATTATGACCTGTGGCTTCGCATTCTGGCTCGGGAACAAATTGGATTTCTTGCGGAAAAACTGGTGGTCAAACATGGCGGTCATCCGGATCAGCTTTCCCTTAATTTCATTGCCATGGACCGGTTCCGTGTTCGTGCCATACTGAAGATTCTCCGGTTTCCTGAACTGGTAATTGAGGACAGGAAAGATGCCGTGGCAGAACTGGCTGAAAAGTGTCACATTCTGGAACAGGGATATGCGAAACACGGCTCCCCGGAAAGATGCGCCCGTTTTCGATGGATTCGGGAAACAGTGACAGGCAAATTGGACAGAAAAGTGTAAGCTGTGGTATATCTCTACAAGCAACATTTTTAGGAGGACCCAATGAAAAGAATGATTCGAACATTTGTTATTACCCTCTTGATAGCAGCGACCACTGTCGCCCAGGCAGGGATTATTTACAGTGCCAGGACAAATACGGAGCTCTACGGAGAAAATGCTGAACAGCAAAAGCAGAACCCCATGATGCAGCAAGTTCTGGAACCTCAGGAAATGAAGGTTTTTGCCCAGGACAAGGGCGCGAGAATCAAATTTCTCAGCGATTCCATATTGTACAAAAAGGGAGATTTCATGGTCACTGAGGACGGGAATACCCTGTATCTCTGCGACCCTCAGGCCAAAACCTATCACAAACTGGATCTGGAAGCCATGAAAGGAAAGGTCCTGGGTGCGATGAAAACAATGACGAAAATGACCTACAGCAATGCGTTTGTCAACATTGTGGATAAAGGTGATGCCGGAACAGTCGCCGGCTACCCGGTGAAAAAATATCGCCTGTTGGTAGAGTATGATACGAACATGAAGATCCTGTTCAAGAAAATCAAGACTCATGAAAGACGGGAATTTTTCATCTATGTAACCTCGAAGCTGTCAATGGACCTGGTACCGGAATACAACAACAGCCAGATGTTTACAACCGGTGTGGATCAAGTGGACAGTCAGATCCAGTCGAAGTTGAAAGGACTGGGGTTCCCCATGAAAACTGAACAGCTCAGCTATGGTAAGAATAACGAATTGACTTCCAAAACCTCTTTCGAAATTACATCCATCGATGAAAAATCCCTGAATCCTGCGTTGTTCAAGCTTCCCAGTGGATACACCGAGAAAGAAATCCAGGTTGAAGGAACGGATTCAGAAGGAAATACCGAGAAACAGAAGTTCAAGATGGGAGATTTATTTAAATGACACTGTTGCAGGCACTGGTCCTGGCCTTTGTGCAGGGGATGACAGAATTCCTGCCTGTATCCAGTTCCGGCCACCTGGCACTGTTCGGACGGTTATTTGGAATGAAGGCTCCGGATATCAACTTTGATATTGTGCTGCACATGGCTACATTGCTGGCAGTGTTGATCTACTACCGGAAGCAACTGATTGATCTCGCTATCCACCTGTTCACAAGGAAAGGCGGAGAAGGGTTTGCCGAAAACCCTCTCCGCTTTCTCTTTTTCGTCATTCTGACATCTATTCCCACCGGTATCATCGGACTGGCACTGGACAGCAGAATGGAAACCCTGCATGAAAACCTGATTTTTGTCGGCGTCTGCTTTTTTATCACCGCAATTATGCTCCTGACAACTCATCTGAAACAGAAAAAAAGGCTTATCGGGAAATCGTTGTTGAATTCCCCCTGGTGGGTTCCGACACTGATCGGGGTCGCACAGGGGATTGCGGTCCTTCCCGGAGTGTCCCGATCCGGTTTTACCATCGGAGCGGCGCTTCTTCTGGGCATTGCCGCCACCGATTCGGCAGATTACGGCTTTATCGTTTCTATCCCTGCCATATTGGGCGCTTTTCTGCTAAAGCTTGGGGGAATCAGTGCCATGGGATTCTCCATGAATTATGTGCTGGGCTTTGTACTGGCCTTTCTCGTAGGGCTGGCATCCATCCGCCTGGTTGTGGTATTTGTGGAGAAGGTCCGACTCCACTATTTTGCGGCTTACATGGTCATTGTTTCCATTGTCACTCTTATCCTTGGTGCTACAGGTTGAATCATGGACTACATTGATTCCCACTGCCATATCGTTATGGACCGGTTTGACGAAGACCGGAATGAGATTCTGGCGGACTATTTTAGGTCCGGGGGAAAAGCCATGTTGTCCGTGGCCACCGGACGGGAAGATCACGAATTCAACCTGACACTGAGCTTGAAATGGGACAATTTTTACACTTCGCTTGGATGGCACCCCCATGATGCGAAGGATTTTGGAAAGAATGAAGAGGCTTTTCTCCTTTCCGCAATCGAGAAAAGAGAAATCCAGGCGGTGGGTGAAATCGGCCTGGACTATCACTACAACCACTCGGAACGGGCTGAACAGCTCAGGACATTTGACCGACAGATGGTTATAGCCGATAAGTCCGGATTGCCCGTCATTATTCACACCCGGGAAGCGGACCGGGATACCATGGACATCCTGAGACGGTACCGGAAGGTTCGAGGCATTCTCCATTGTTACACCTCAGGCCGGGAACTGATGGAAGCAGGGCTGGAACTGGATTATTTTGTTTCTTTCAGCGGTATCATCACCTTTCAGAAATCCGCCCCAGAAATCCGGGAACTGCTGAAAGCTGTGCCACTGGATCGCCTGTTATTTGAAACCGATTCCCCCTACCTGGCGCCGGCTCCTTTCAGGGGCAAGCGAAATGATCCCCGGAAAGTTGTTTATGTCATTGAGAAGGCAGCTGAACTCAAGGGCCTCGAACCAGAAAAGCTTTCCGCTCAGGCAAACCAGAATTTCTACCAGCTCTTTTCTGCCTTTCCATAATCGACTCCCCGATTTTACGATCTGAATGCTATCTTTTCATAGAAAATAGAACCGGTTGCTCATTCACCCACTTCACTGTCTGTCCTGTTCCGTGATTTCAAGCACGAGACGGAATCCAGGGTTTGCGTATTTCAAATCTAAATTGTACCCGTAGCGAAAGGCTGAGCGGCATCTCTCCTCAGAGCTGAACCAGCTGCCGCCTCGAAGTACACGGCCAGTGCCTGATGAGGGGCCGGTGGGGTCCGTTGTAGGGGAATATTGATAAAAATATCTACCGTACCAGTCCTGACACCATTCAAATACGTTCCCCGTCATGTCATAAAGTCCCCAGGCGTTTGGTTTTTTCCGACCGACTGGGTGGGTTTCGGCACTGGTGTTGCCGTTGTACCAGGCATATCGGGATAGTTCTTTCCGGCTGTCTCCAAAATAGTATGCCATCTCACTTCCCCCCCGGCACGCATACCCCCATTCAGCCTCAGTGGGAAGGCGGAATTTCAGACCCTTTTTTCTGTTAAGCTTCCGGATAAATTCTTCACGTCATTCCAGGAAACTCTTTCTACAGGAACCTCCCTTTCGTCGACATGTGGGACACTAGACATGCCCATCTTTTTCAGGAAGGGCCTTTTGGGCTTCAGTAAAGAAGGATTGCTTTTCATAATGCCCTGCCACTGGGCCTGGGTAACTTCGTACTTGCCCATCCAGAAACCTATGGATATGGTGACTCTATGCCTGGGACCTTCGTCACTGCCGTGTTCTTTTTCAGTATCCGGTGAGCCCATGAGAAAGTTTCGGGCAGGAATATATACGAGCTTCAAAGAAGAATGCCGAGACAAATTTACAACCTTCTGTTCCCCTGGCTCGTGAATCAGGTTTTCCAGTTTGCCCCTGGTGTTTCGTATCTCAGAATGGAGAGTCAACATTTTCTTTAAAATTCCCCCTGCTTCCTTCTTTCGTCCCGCTTTTATCAACACATTTGCCTTTTTCTCCAGTATCCAGGGATCGTCTGGAACAATTTTCAGTATCTGCTGAAAATACTCCAGGGCCAAGTCGGTGTTGCCAATAGCTGCAGCTTGATCTCCCTTTGTTTCCAAGTCGTCTGGATTTTGCAATAGCTGTTTTCTCCCCTGTTTTGCTTCAGCTTTTGCCCGGGCTTCTTGAATACCCTCTTCCGCTCTGCCCAGCTCTCTTCTCACCATAGAATCGGCAGATAATCCTTTCAATATGCGCTGAAAATAGCGCTTTGCTTTAACGAAATTACTATTTGCCTGATATTCAATTGCTTTTCCCAGATAGAAAAAGACATCCTTTCCCTCTTCAGTTTTTGAGTCAGCAGGATCCGCACCGCCTTCAACGTTGGATCTGTTTTTCGGTTTGACCGAAAGTAATTCAAGTGAAAAAACAACCCGTTGACCGGGGATTAGGTTGAATTGTGACTTCTGCTCCAGAATCACAGCCGTACAGATTGCGCCTTTGACTGATGTAGCCTTTATTGTTGCAATTGCGAGCCATACCAGTTGTCCGAATACCACCTGGTGAATAAAAACATTGCCCGCTGTTCCGGTTGTTATCCCCGAATCTGTCTCTAAATCCACCGTGATGATTTTCCCGGAAATTGACTTCAGGGAGTGGCTGAGTACGGGGCCACATACCAGGAACAGGATAAACAAAAAGAGCAAACATCGCCGCCATCTGCCAATTTTCAAAAACCCCTTCAGACTCAATCCTTCTTAGGATGAATTGCTTGATCTCACCAAGTCCGTAAACACAAACACCCCCTTTTTTTTTATCATTTTATATCTTCCACTTATGCAAACAATGTACCATAAAACTGTCCAGCACCCGATTGCGATGCTGAAATTATCAGTGGGAGGGCCTTTCTTCATTCTTCCCCTCTCTTTCGGGTCTTACACGCGGTCCGGGGGGGGCTGAAGGTTCCAGTGGAAATTCAAGGCAAAATCTGGGAAAATAAGGGGAAGAAGAAAACGGAGCGAATGGAAATTCGATGAAAAAACTCACGACAAAGGTCCTGAAAGGCAGTGCGGTCCTCACATCCGGTACCCTGTTGTCCCGGTTATTAGGACTTATGCGTGAAATTCTTGCCGCAGCTTTTTTCGGTGGCGGTCGGGTTTATGATGCCTTTGTCATTGCCTTTTCCGTTCCTGCACTTTTTCGCCGAATCCTTGGTGAAGAAATGTTTGAGCGCGCATTTATGCCCCCATTCGAACGGCTGAGAAGTCAGGGCCAGGCCGGTACGGCACGGCGACTGGTGATCCGGATTTTTATCATTCTCGGCCTGGCATTAGTGCTTCTGACCGCTCTTCTCTTTTTCTTTATGCCGACAGTGGTGCATTTTCTGGCTCCGGGTCTTTCCCGCGATACTGAACTGCAAACCATACTCCTTGGGAAACAGATTCTGCCCTTTCTGATTCTCATCAGTTTCTCAACCTTGACCGGATCGGTGCTGTTGTTTTCTGACCGCAAACTGATCTACAGCACGGCACCCGCAGTAATGAATATGATAATTATCCTGGTTCTGGTTGGCTTCCATGAGCACTTTGGCATTGCCGCCCTGATTGTTGCTTACCTCAGTGGTGCCACTGCCTTTCTCCTGTTCCAGTTACCCGCCTTTTTTAAAGTAATGAAAAGTTTAAAAGAAGACGAAACAGAAGGTGCCGAGGATCCGTTGAATCGTTCCCTGAAGGAGTCTTCCAGAATTTTTGTCACTGCTCTTGCCAACAAAGGTGTGGAAGTGGTGGATAGAATGGTGGCCTCCCTGGTCGGCTCCGGGGCCATCTCCTCTCTCTGGTACAGTTTTCGAATCATACATCTGCCCTTTGCCATCATGGGGCTGGCCATTTCCCGTTCCATTGCACCGGAACTCTCCCGCCTTAGAGGCAGCCGGAACCACCGGGATTTCAGTAACGTGATTCATTTGGGCCTGGATACAAATCTCTTTCTGCTGGTCCCGGTTACGGTTTTTTTCATGATGTTTTCCAGGGAAGTAATCACCTTATTTTACTTCCGGGGTGCTTTCACACTGGAAGCAGTAAACCGCACTTCTCTGGCATTTTTCTACTACTCTCTTGCGATAACCCCGATGGGACTCATCGCCCTTCTCAACCGGATGTTTGCAGCATTTGAAAATAACCGGGCACCGATGCGGGTGGCTATTTTCGGAGCCGGCATTAATGTGGTTCTGGATTTTATTCTGTATCAGACACCGTTGAAGCAGGGTGGTATCGCGCTGGCAACTGCGATTTCACAGGCTGTACAAGTGCTGCTCCTGTTTGCTGCGTTGCATCATTATCCCATCCGTATCCGGCTGAGCCGCATTCTGGCCACTTTGGGACAATTGCTGTTCGCTTTACTCTTCTTTGTTCCAATTCTCATTGTGGGCAAATTGTGGATGCCCGAAACGCTGCATTTTCTTCCTCTTTTCTTCTGGCTGGTGGGAATTGCCGCCATCGCTTTTCTGTTTTACGGAACGGTGGCCTATGGCTTTCTCCGGTCTCGACGAACCGAAAAAATGAAGGTGGTTCTCACGGGAGGCGGCACCGGAGGGCATGTTTATCCATCATTGTCCATCTACCAGATTCTTCTGGATAAAAACAGGATTTATCAGGTCAGATACTGGGGCATACGGGGTAGGGCAGAAGAGGCCATTGTCCCCAGAATAAATATCCCACTGGAATTTGTGCCTGCCGCACCCATTGCTGGTGGGTCTCCGGTCGCAAAACTTCGATCGGGTGTCACCATTCTCCGGGGTACACTAACCGCCATGGGAAAACTGATACGCTTCAGACCTCACCTGGTTGTAGCTGCCGGAGGTTACGTCTCGGCTCCTGTGGTATTCGGTGCATATCTCCTGAAACCCTTCCTGAAATTGAAAATTGTTATTGATGAACAGAACATGGTGCCGGGTCTTTTGAACAAGGTGGCCTCTCTGATGGCGGACGCCGTGTTCGTTAACTTTCGAGAAAGTGCTTACTTCATGTGGAGCAACCGTTGTGTGTACACCGGATATCCGGTACGTCCAGACTACCTGAAACCGGAAAAACAGCGCCTTGAACTCAGAAAGGAACTGGGAATACCGGAAAATGCCTTTCTTCTGGTGGTGTCTGGTGGCTCCATGGGAGCGAGGGCCATCAACCGGTGCCTTTCCGATGCTATGGATCGACTGTCTGAAATGGATAATTTGTTCGTTATACACAGTATCGGTATGAGCGAGACCCCTGAATATCACGCACTGAAAGATACAATTCACCGTTTGACCGCGTCTATGGGTAAAAATTTTGATAAGGACACTCTGGAAGCCCGCAGGTCTGATGGCACCATTTTTTACCGGGGTTCCGACTATTTCCATGATCTATACCGCTACCAGCAGGTGGCCGACTTGCTGATTTGTCGGGCGGGAGCTGGTGCGTTGGCTGAATCCATGGCACTTGCCAAACCCACTCTGTTGATACCAAAGAGAGGGCTTCCGGGGGATCACCAGGAACTGAACGCCATCAGCATTGCCGAGCAGGGAGCTATGGATGTTCTTTTTGAAGAGGCTGGTTCGGGAAGTGAGGTGGACAGGATTCCGGTGCCCCTGTTTCTGGAGCGTGTCGGCAAACTCATGGAAGATGAAACATACCGGAACAGCCTGGGAGAATCCGCAGGACGGATCTTTTTCCGTCATTCTGCTGAACGAATTTATAACACAATCGATCGGGTAATCCGTCAGAAGGTAATTGAGGGCGAAACCCAGATCGTTGAACCACGTTTTGTTCAATTTCAACGGACCTTTGACAATCTGATTCGCTTTCTGGATCACAACTCTTCAAAAAAGAATAACCTTTACGTTCGGTTCTACAACATAAAGGTACACGAATATCTGGCATCAGATCAGGTTCTTATCATAAACAAGGGAATCAAACTGATCGGTTCACTGAAACGGGCCGATCTCTACCCCTTCATTTACGAGAACTTTGACTCGTTCCAGGGCTATCAGAAACGCAACGCTCTGGCCGCCTTGACCAAGGCCGACCAATTTCAGCCCCCTTTCAAGAGTCTGGTCGAGAAAGGACTCCGGGATAACTACTTTGAAACCCGGCGGGAAGCCATCGCTTTGTTTAACCGCTTCTTCAACCAGTTGACAGACGAAGGAATTCACCGGCAAATTCTTAAACTTCTGAATAAACAGATTGGAAGTTTCGAAGTGAAGGCTGAAGCGATTCGAGCGGCAGTGCGAATTCTGGAGCAGGACGCATTTCTGAAACAGATGGAGCCGATTCTCTTTGCCCGAAACATCCGTCACCGGGAAGCTTTATTGGATGCCATCCGCGATGGACTGAACCTCAACCGTTTTGACAACAAAGAAATCGTTCGCAACTTCCTGAAGCGCATGTTGATTACGACATCCCAATTTCAACCGAGTTTTACGGTACGCCAGCGTTTTATCACCACCATCAAAAAACTGGAGGAAACCAACCATGATTAAACTGCTGGTGGAAGCCCTCACGGGAAACGGAATGGACATTGGAGTCCTGCGACTGGTCAACTACCTCAGCTTCCGCGTTATCATGGGAATGGTCACATCTCTTCTCTTTGCCTTGACCTTCGGTTTTCGTTTCATTGTTTTTCTCTACCGGAAAAAGCTCCGGGACGTCTCTGGAGATATTTCAGCCATCAACGCCTTCGGGAAACGGGGAATTCCAACCGCTGGCGGTCTGCTGGTTATGTTGTCTGTGGCATTCTCCGTCCTGCTATGGGGGGACCTGACCAACCGTTTTACCATCGTTCTCGTGGGCGGATTTCTCTACCTGGGTCTGGTGGGTTTTATTGACGACTTCCAGAAAGTGCGGTTCAAGTCATCTCTTTCCGGACTGAGCCAGTTGGGAAAGACCCTGCTCTTACTGCTGTTCATCATCCCCTTTGCTCTTTTTCTTGTTTCCGCCCTGAATCCAGTCCCCGAACCCCTTCGAACGGTCATTTTTATTCCCTTCCTGAAGAATCCTGTTCTGAATCTCAGTACCGGATTCTATATCGCCTTCGTTGTTTTTGCCGTATTTTCAATCGTCAATGCAGTCAATATCACTGACGGTATGGACGGTCTGCTGGGGGGAACCGCCATCCTCACAATTGGCGTGTATATGATTTTTGCCTACATCATTGGAAATGCCGTATATGCCAACTACCTTCTATTTCCGTTTGTGGCTGGAACAGGGGAAATTGCCGTCTTCGGTGCAATTCTTATCGGTGCACTCTTTGGATTTTTATGGTTTAACACCTATCCGGCAGAAGTGTTTCTCGGGGATACCGGGTCACTGGCAGTGGGTGGTGCCATCGCCATGATGGCCTTTCTGACCAAACAGGAACTGCTCTTCC
>PFTO01000127.1:0-541 GCA_002789615.1 Acidobacteria bacterium CG_4_9_14_3_um_filter_49_7
CTGGGTGATGTGGTTCTGGTGGACATCGTTGAGGGAATGCCCCAGGGAAAAGCACTGGACATTACCGAAGCCACTCCCATTATGAAATCGGATTGCATATTGACCGGTACCAACAACTACAAAGATATGGAAGGGGCCGATGTGGTCATCGTAACGGCTGGCGTTCCCCGGAAACCCGGAATGAGTCGGGATGATCTGCTTGGCATCAACAAGAGGATAATGGAAGCAGTGGCACCGAACGTCAAGAAGTACGCACCCAACGCTTTTGTGATTGTGGTCGCCAACCCTTTGGATATCATGGTTCACCTGATGAAGAAAATCACCGGCTTTCCCAAAAACCGGGTAATGGGCATGGCCGGTATCCTTGACACGGGCCGTTTCCGTGCATTCCTCGCCATGGAAACCGGTTTTTCTGTTCAGGATATCAATGCAATGGTACTGGGCGGTCATGGAGATACAATGGTTCCCATGCCCCGTTATGCAAACATAAACGGCGTGCCGATTTCCAAGTTTATCAGCGAAGACAGAATTGAAGAAATTG
>PFTO01000127.1:588-6649 GCA_002789615.1 Acidobacteria bacterium CG_4_9_14_3_um_filter_49_7
ACCAGAAACGGTTGCTTCCCTGTGCCGCTTATCTGGAAGGAGAATACGGGGTCAACGGTTTTTTCATTGGCGTTCCGGTAGTCATCGGTGGCGGCGGTATTGAAAAAGTGATTGAGTTGGATCTCAACGATAAAGAAAAAGAAATGTTTACCGCTTCAGTGGACCACGTCAAGAAATTGATCGACGAACTGGAAGCGATGGACTAATCCTTCAAAGGGGGAATAATGGAAACCATAAAAGACAACAGCTTCTTTTACAGACGGCTCCACTCGCTTCTCGGGATTATCCCGCTGGGCCTGTTTATTCTGGAGCATTTTTTTACTAACTCGTTTGCAATGCAGGGTTCCACAGTTTTCAATGACAAAATTGTATTTTTCGCTACCCTGCCATATCTGATTGTGATTGAAATCGTGTTCATTTTCATCCCGTTGCTGATTCACGGGATTTATGGCCTCTACATCGTTTACACCGGGCAGGCCAATCAGATCCAGCAGAGTTACTATCGCAACTGGATGTACCTGATCCAACGGGTCACCGGTGTGATCCTTCTGTTTTACATCGGCTGGCATGTGTGGACCACGAGACTGTCCGCCCTGTTCTACGGGAAAGAGGTTTCATTTGACATGATGCACAAGATGCTCGCTTCCCCGCTGGTATTCTGGTGGATGCTTCTCGGTGTTGTGCTGGTCGCCTTCCACTTTGCCAACGGTATCTGGAGTTTCAGCATTGTATGGGGCATTACCATCGGCCCGAAAGCCCAGAAGCGGATGGGATACTTTACCATGGGCCTGTTTGTAATTCTGGCCGTCGTCGGCGTAAGAGCCCTGTATGCATTTTTATAAGGAGGCGAAGAGTGAGTGAAAAACGGATTATCGTGGTCGGAGGCGGTCTGGGCGGTCTCTGGGCTACATTGCGGATTGCAGAAGCGGGAATTCCGGTTGACCTGTTCTCCCTGTTTGAAGTAAAACGGTCCCATTCGGCCTGTGCCCAGGGCGGCATTAACGCCTGCATGGACACCAAAGGGGACCGGGACACGACTTGGCAGCATATTGTAGACACCATCAAGGGTGGAGGCTACCTGGGCAACCAGCCTCCCATTAAAACCATGTGTGAAGAGGCCCCCGGCCTGGTCCGGACCTTCGAACGGATGGGCGTCACCTTTTCCCGCACGGCGGAAGGAATCATGGACCTCCGTCATTTCGGCGGCGTCAAAAACATGCGGACCTGCTTTGCCGGCGCATCAACCGGTCAACAACTCTTGTATGGAGTGGATGAACAGGTCCGCCGATATGAAGATATGGGCGTGGTCAAGAAATATGAATGGTGGGAGTTCCTGAGTGTGGTCAAGAATGATGAAGGCAGTTGCAGGGGCATCACGGCGATGGATCTTCGGACCATGAAAGTGTACAGCTTCAAAGCGGACGCAGTTGTTCTGGCAACCGGCGGCCTGGGACTGATCTATGGCCGTTCCACCAACTCCACCAATTCAACCGGCGCCGCGGCCAGCAGAGTTTACCAGCAGGGCGCGGAATTCATGAATGGCGAATTCATCCAGTTTCATCCCACCGGCATGCCGGGGGACGACAAGAACCGGTTGATGACCGAAGCGGCCCGTGGTGAAGGTGGTCGAATCTGGGTTCCGAAAGATCCCAAAAACTCCCGTGACCCTATGCAGATACCTGAAGAAGACAGATTCTACTTTCTGGAAGAATGGTATCCGGCATTTGGCAACACGGTGCCCCGGGACGTGGCTTCCCGTGCCATCTGGAAGGTTGTTAAGCACATGGGTCTCGGCCTTCGAGGCGAAGACCGTGTTTACCTCGATCTGACCCATCTTGACCGACATTTTATTGAAACCCGACTCGGTGCAATTCTGGACATCTACCAGACATTCAGCGGTCAGGACCCACGGGAAGTACCAATGGAGATCTTTCCTGCTACTCACTATTCCATGGGCGGTCTCTGGGTGGACTTTGAGAAAGATGAAACGACTAACGCAATGGTTCATCACAGTCCCCGGAATCACCAGACGAGCATTCCCGGTCTCTTCGCCTGCGGAGAATGCGACGGTGCCTACCACGGCGCCAACCGACTCGGCGCAAATTCTCTGCTTTCCGCGTCATTCAGCGGTCGCGTGGTCGGGGAATCCGCCAGCATCTATGTGAAGGGGATGCAGAAAAAATCGAAAGACATCAAAGATTCTGCATTTGAGTTCGAAAGACAGCGCCAGGAAGGCATCAACGATGGATTGATGAAATGCGATGGCACCGAAAATGCGTATACCCTGCACAAAGAACTGGGTGAGTTGATGACAAAAAAAGTTAGCGTAGAGCGCAACAATGATGAGCTGGATCACGCACTGGAAGAACTGAAGAATCTGGAAGAACGATCCCACCATCTGGATCTGGGCGACAGCCAGACATGGTCCAACACTACGCTGCAATATGCCAGACAGGTGCAGGACATGATTGTTCTGGCGCAGGTAATTGCCAAGGGGGCAAGGTTGCGGGATGAATGCCGGGGTGCTCACTACAAGGCGGGGTTCGATATTGCGATTCCAGAGGGAAAGTTCCCCGGAGATCCCGAGTGGGATGAATATGTGGTCAAGTGGAAAGCCAACAATGAAAAGTGGCTCAAGAGTACCATCGCAAAGCATACGGAAGATGGGCCTGAAATCAGCTACCGGGAAGTGGACACGTCTGTATTCCCGGTTGAAAAACCTCGGGATTACCGGTGAGGGAGGCGAGTAATGACAAACACAATTCGTTTTAAGATCAAGCGTCAGGATTCACCGGATTCGTCCCCCTACTGGCAGGAATTCGAAATTCCCTACAAGGCGGGCCATAATGTTGTATCTGCGCTGATGGTCATTCGGGAAACCCCGGTGACCCGCGATGGAAAGAAAGTAAAACCTGTTGTCTGGGAATGCAACTGCATGGAAGAGGTGTGTGGGGCCTGCACTATGTTGATTAACGGGGAAGTGAAACAATCGTGTTCCGCGTTGATCGATGACTTGGATCAGCCCATTGTGCTGGAACCCATGTCCAAATTTCCGGTTGTTCGGGATCTGATGGTAGATCGCAATCGCATGTTTGAGAACCTGAAAAAGTCCAAGGCATGGGTTGACATTGATGGCAGCTGGGACATCCACGAGGGTGCGCCACGCATCTCTCAGGAGGAATGGGATCGTACCTATATTTTCAGCCGGTGCATCACCTGCGGCAGTTGCCTGGAAGTATGCCCCCAGTTTGATAAAGATAATGACTTCATGGGCGCGCAGATTATTGCCCAGGTATATTTGAAGAATACCCATCCCACGGGCAAATTCAAGTCTGCTGACCGCCTGCACGCTCTCATGGGCAAGGGCGGCATAGCGGAATGCGGCAATGCACAGAACTGTGTGGAAGTCTGTCCCAAGGAGATTCCCCTGACCACCGCAATTGGGGATGTCGGTCGACAGGTAACCTTTCAGGTACTGAAAGACTGGTTTGGGAAATAGCCGACCTTTGAAAACTGTGTACAGCGGGGAGAAATCCCCGCTTTTTTTGTGCCCTCTCTCCTGTCCGCGTGCCTTCCAAAAGTCCAATTCGGTCATACTCATCCCGACGGGAAGCGGGCTCGACCTCAATGTCGCTTCTTACTCTACCTGTTTCCAGAGGTGGGTGGCTGTGGAAATCGCGAATATGGTAAAATCCATTGTCAAAAAAGAAATTGACTGCAAAGGAGAATTTTAATGTCAATTGTTGCTGTGGGCTCAGTAGCCTATGATTCACTAAAAACACCTTATGGGGAAAGGGAACGGGTCCTCGGCGGATCCGCCACCTATTTTTCAATCGGAGCTTCCCTGTTCAGCCATGTAAATCTCGTGGGAGTCGTGGGAGAGGATTTTGAGGATGACGACCTGGACCTGCTGAAATCCAGGAATGTGTCACTTGAGGGGCTGGTACACCGCCCCGGGAAAACGTTCTTCTGGAAAGGCGAATACGGTGAAAACCTCAATGAAGCCATCACCCACGATACACAATTAAATGTGTTTGCCGAATTCAACCCGGAAATACCGACTTCTTATCTGAGCTCCGGTATTGTATTTTTAGGGAATATACACCCGGCATTGCAGGGAAAGGTCATCGAACAGATCGGGAAAGGACGCTTCGTTGCCCTGGATACTATGAACCTGTGGGTCAAGGAGACGAGGGACGAATTATTGAAGGTCCTGAAGGGAACAAACCTTCTTTTTGTAAATGAGGGTGAAGCGAAACTGCTGACCGGAGAACCGAACACCATCCGAACCGGCAGAAAAATTCTGGAAATGGGCCCGGAAATGGTGTGCATCAAACGAGGGGAATTCGGTTCAATCCTTATGGATAAGGAGAACATCGCCATGGTACCGGCTTTCCCCGTAGAAAAAGTCGTGGACCCCACGGGCGCGGGGGATACCTTCGCAGCCGGTTTTCTCGGCCATGTCGCCCGAACCGGAAAACTGGACTTCCCCACCTGCCGGGAAGCAGTAAAAATTGGAACTGTTCTCTCTTCACTGGAAATTGAAGATTTCAGTGTTGAACGTTTGAAAACCATAACCATGGAGGAAATTGACAGACGCCTTGTTGAATACCGGAAGATTATCTCCTGAACAGAATGGCTTTGACCTGAAGGGGATGACCCCTGAGCAACGGAAAGTGTTGTATTACAACATCATGTTCCCGGGAATGGGTTTTGTGTATGCCGGGGATTTGTTGCGGTCGCTGGTGTTCGGCGGTGGCGCATTGGGCTTTCTTCTTCTGGGCTTCGGACTGATCTGGAAATCCGCCATGGCCGGAGAAATCCAATTTGGATCTCTTTTTGGAGCCCTTGCGGTTCCGGGAATCTGTTTCGTGTTGATGCTGGTCTTTCATCTGCTTTCTATTCTGAAAAGCCTGAGTGCCAAGGTTTCAACGCCCTCCTCTCTCCGTGCTGTTTTGTACACAACCCTCAGTATGATATTGGCCATATCCGGAATTATCATTGTCCTGGCTGCAGTGTGGCAATCGGTGCCATGGCAATGAAACGCCTGCTGCTCTTTTTACTGCTCAATGCGATACTGACCTCTCCAGCCCTTTGCGACAATCGCAACCTCGAAATCGTCCAGAAAGATATCCGGCAGTTGAAATCCCGGTTGACAGATCTGGAGAGCCGGAGCCGTTCCCTAAGTGAAGATGTGGAATACCTGTCAGCAAGATTGCAGGTCCTACTGTCAGAACGGGCTGTAGCTGTTGAGGGGAAACAGAAAACAGAATCGGAGCTGGATGTCCTGAAAAAGAACCTGAAGCAGGTGGCACTGGAAATCAAGCAGAAACGGGATTATCTGTCCAAACGGTTGAAAACACTCTACCGGAAAGAGGATTATCTCCTGTTTGAAACCGTCATGATGCCGGAAAATGAATCAGAGCTGACCCATTCTGTTAACTTATTCCTGTTCCTGGCTGAAAAAGACAGGGAAGCGCTAGATCGCCTGTCCCTTCTTCACCGGGAGAAAACAGATCTGGAAGCCCGTCTCTCGGAAAAAACCATCTTCCTGGAGAGGAAAATCCAGGAATTAACAAAACTGCACCACGCATACCGCACTACGTACAGGGAAAAGCGGGCCCTCTACGGGAAAATCAGAACAGAGAAAAAGCTCTACACGGAATTATTGACACAACGGAAGGTGCTGCTTTCCGATCTCATGTCCACCATTACCGCCAAATCTACTGCCCTGAACCCGTCCCGGATTCCCATGGATCGATTCAAAGGCCTGCTCTCTCTGCCGGTGAAGGGAAGAATCACAGAACGCTTCGGCCGTATCAGGAACCGCAAATTCGGGACCTGGTTGAAAAACAATGGCATCACCATACATGTGGCTCAGGGAACCCCGGTTCACGCTCTCTATGATGGTGTAGTTGTGTATGCCGGCTGGTACAAGTCTTATGGGCGACTTGTGATCCTGAACCATGGGGACAACTACTATAGTTTTTACGCGCACCTGGATTCGTTTTCTGTTACAATCAACAATGTTGTTACAACAGGAGACATCATCGCCAGATCC
>PFTO01000170.1:0-5886 GCA_002789615.1 Acidobacteria bacterium CG_4_9_14_3_um_filter_49_7
AACAAGGCAGGATAGGAGTGTTGTCCCTGGGGAGCAAAAAGGAATTGGGTGACCGGATTCTGTTTTCGGAGGCGGCTGCTCAGAAGCTCCGGGTCAAAAAGGGAGACCAGCTAGTCTGCAAGCCCATTTCCGGGACACTGATAAAGTGAAAGATGAAGGTCTTCTGGACGATTTTTTCGAATAAATCTCGAGCGTAGGAGGAAGTTATGGAAATGAATCCGGGCAATGGACTGTTGATTAACGCACTTATCAGTTTCCTCGTCTTTTTCATTAGTTGTGTCGTGGGCGTAAAGGTTATTCGCGAGAAAGCGAGGGGTAGGGCTCGTATCCCAGCAATATCTTTTGCGATGATCTGGTTCATGTTTGGCGGTGTATATGGTTCCGTTGCCGCTCGCACCCTGGCCGCTTATTTTGAGGCATATCGTCTTGATCAGCTTTTATTTTACGTTGATAATTTCTTCGGAGTTATGGTGGCACCTGCCATTATGTTTTTCGTTCTGTACTTTTACATAAAAAATAAAAATGTTGTAAATATTCTTATCCTGTTCTTCTTTGTTGTTTGTATTGTATGGTGGATTTTTGACGTTAGGGCAGGAGCAAGACGCATTGAAGTCAGTTACTGGCTTTCTGAATGGCAAATGGCCAGCGAGAAGGTGGCGAATTTCGCCAAATATGTGTTGTACTTTCCCACGGTAGTTGCTATTTTGTCTTTGAATTTTATGGCGGGTCGAGGGAAGAGCCGTGCGACCCGGTACAAGGTGTTCCTTTCTTCGATATCGATTACCGGCGCAACTTTTCTGATGATGGCGGATCTTCTGGGAACTTCGCCGTTCGTCGGATTTGCGGTAAGGGTTGGGATAATGATCTTCTGTGTCTTTGGCTATTTGAGCTATTTCCCTACGCAGGGAATCGAGAATTGGATCCGGAAGGCCGCATAAAGACAACAGTCTCCCGACGCATTGCTGTTGTGGGGCGCACTGTTGTGGAGGGGACATGAATCACGATGAAAACGCCCACAACGTTGCCCCTGGGGGTGATGGCTTGGTAAATGGAAAAACAGAGTTCAGCCATGGACAGGATGAAATCAGCGATGAGTTCATCCTGGAAGCGGATCTTTCCGGAAGGACTCGGATTGTATCTTCTGATTTTGCTGAAGCAGAAGCAGAAAAGGAGAAGGATGAACGGAAAGTCGATATGGTCCAGACAGTGACCCAACTGGAAGAACTGAACCGTTTGTTGGGAGAACTGAATTTTCGTGAACTGATACTGCAGTTCGGAAAGGTACAGGGCGATCTGGAACTGATCCGCTATGAGTTGGACTTAGTGAAAAAAGAGGGCTTGCAGGTACAGGAAAGCCTTTCTCAGTCAGACTATCTGGAAAACCACGACAAAGTCAACCCGATGGAACTTATCGGAGAATTGCGTGAAAGAATTTATGCTTTGGCCGACTGTGTCAGGCAATTGATTTCTCAACAGGAAATTCTCAGCAGCTACGCAAACAGCAGCCGGGGTTGGTTGCTTGAGAGATCAGGCGAGGTACTGCACGCGTTGGGACGGGTGAGGGAAGCTCAGAAGAGTAGGATGGAAATGGTGGCCTCCTTGACCCGAATGCTTGATTCGGACGCGCCCAATGAGAAGCTCGCATCTGCCGCGTTGGAATTCGCTGTGTTAATGAGGGAACTGGACGGTGAAGAGGGATTGAAACAGCTCGATTCAGTAATTGTGGAAATGGGTGGTTTCCGAGATGAGGTGGAACAGGCTGAAACCATGGTCCTGGGTGATCCCATTCGGTTGGACACACTCAAAGACAATCTCGGATTGCTTGAAGAAGTCCCCAATATGGCAGGTGAGCTTCTTTCTTTTCTGACAATGGTTGTGCGCACGCTTGACAAAATCGCATCCGGTTGGAACGGCACACAATCCACTGAGAATACTAACCAAGAGGAAATGCCACTAACTGAGTCTGATGAGTGACGCAAAGTGTTCAGAATGCGGTGGAAGTGGCTGGCAGGTAGTGGTGCAGGGAGATTACTCCTATGTGCGGCCGTGCAGTTGCACGGTTTCCCTGCGTGAAAACCGTGTCGAAAGTGGACTTCCGGAACGGTACTATCTGTGCACGTTCGAGAACTTTCAAGTTAGTCCCAGCGGTGGAAAGAAAAATCCCACTTTGATGGCGGCTCGAACAGTAGTTCGGGATTTTGCCGGAAAGTTCCCAGCTCTGAATACTGGCCTGTTGATATCCGGACCCGCAGGAACCGGGAAAACGCACCTTGCTGCGGCCGCTCTGAATACCTTGATAAACCGGAATGAGCATGGCATACTGTTTCGGGATTTCCGGGAGCTTCTCCAGGATATTCGTTCCAGTTACAGTTCGGATTCGAAGGTTAACGAGTTTGGAATTTTGGCACCTGTTCTGAACGCGAGACTTCTGATCATTGATGATCTGGGTGCGGAACGTCCAACGGAGTGGGCAGACAGTCAATTTTCCTACATCCTGAATTATCGGTATAACCGTCTTCTTCCAGTGATTATCACGACAAATTATCTGGATGGTGGGGGAAGGATGGAAGAAGAATCCCTAAGTGAACGGGTGGGTGCTCGAATGCGGTCCAGGCTGTTTGAGATGTGCCGAGAAGTACGCATTGAGGCTGAGGATTATAGAAAAATTAACATTGGTCAGTGAGGAAGTAAGAATGAGAATGTCCAGGTATCTGTTGAACACATTGAAGGAAGTTCCAAGAGAAGCAGAAACATTAAGCCACCAGTTGATGTTACGTTCATGTATGATTAAAAAGATTGCAGCCGGAATTTATACCTATATGCCAATTGGCTACAGAGTTATTCGGAAAATTGAGGCCATCATCCGTGAAGAACTGAATCGGGAGAATTGCATTGAGTTACTGATGCCCGCAGTGCAGCCGGCAGAACTCTGGAAAGAAAGCATGCGCTGGGATTTCTATGGAAAAGAACTGCTGCGGTTCAAAGATCGCAAAGGCGCTGATTTCTGTATGGGACCCACACATGAGGAAATTATAACGGATGTGGTCCGTCGGGAGCTGAAATCATACCGGCAATTGCCCTTGAATCTATACCAGATTCAGACAAAATTCAGGGATGAAATCCGTCCACGGTACGGGTTAATGAGAGGACGCGAATTTATTATGAAAGATGCTTATTCATTCGACGTGGATGACAAGGCCAGTGAAAAATCTTATTGGTCTATGTACCATGCCTATGCAAGAATCTTTCATCGTTGCGGTTTGAAGTTCCGTGCAGTGGAAGCGGATTCGGGGGCCATTGGCGGAAGTTTTACCCATGAATTTCACGTTCTGGCAGATACCGGAGAAGACACTGTGTTGAGTTGCAGTCATTGTGAATACACAGCCAATATCGAAAAGGCCGAATGTCGTCAGCCGGATCCCATTGAACATGGAATCCTGGAGAAGATTGAAAAAAAGGAAACACCAGGAAAAAAGAGCGTGGAAGAAGTGGCAGAATTTCTCTCCGTTAAACCTGACAAACTGATCAAAACGATGATTTTCAGCACACAAGACGGGACTTCGGTTGCCGTTCTGGTTCGGGGAGATCACGAAGTGAATGAAGTCAAGGTGAGGAATTTTCTGGGACTGAATGCAATGGAGCTGGCGGATGAAGATCTGATTCAGGCTTCCACGGGCGGCCCGTCGGGCTTCTCGGGACCGGTCGGGCTCAATATTCGAATACTTGCAGATGCGGCTGTAAAGGAAATGGAAAATGCAGTGACAGGCGCAAATGAAAAGGATACACACTGGGTGAACGTAAACCCGGGAAGGGATTTTGTCGTTGGCGAATACGGTGATTTCAGGCTGGCCGAAAAGGGAGAGAGATGTCCCCGGTGCGACAAGGGAGAGTATGAACAGTTCAAGGGAATTGAAGTCGGCCAGGTTTTCAGACTTGGGGAAAAATACTCTAAGTCCATGAATTGCTCTTTCCTGGACGAAAACGGGAAAGATAAGTCGGCCGTTATGGGTTGCTATGGCATCGGAGTCGGACGGACCGCGGCCGCAGCAATCGAACAGAACAATGATGAAAATGGAATTGTGTGGCCGGTGAACATTGCTCCCTTTGATGTAATGCTCTTGAACCTGGACATTCAGGATGACTCAGTGAACGAAGCAGCACAGAGGCTCTATGATGATTTGAAGAGTAAAGGCCTGGAAGTCCTTTATGATGAACGGGATGTACGTGCGGGCTTCAAATTCAAGGATGCAGATCTGATTGGATTACCGATTCAGGTTATAGTTGGGAAGAGAGGGTTGAAAGAAGGTCTTGCGGAGGTAAAGGTTCGCCGGACCGGGGAGCGCGTGAAGGAATCGCCTGAGAATGTGCCGGCCAAAATTGAGGCGTTGCTGAAAAATTTGAAGGAACAGGAAGAGCAACGTAGGTAATGCGATACGAATATGCAGTCAATGTGTTTGTCTTCAATTCGGACTACACGTCCCTGCTTTTTATCAGGCGGGAAAAGCCCCCTTTTGCAGGGCAATTCCTTCCCCCGGGCGGTCATGTAGAGTTAGGAGAAAATCCTCTGGAAGCGGCTGTACGTGAGGTTCGTGAAGAAACCGGTCTTGAGATTGAAGTTATGGATTTCAGACCCGGATCTCCAATAGTGCTGGACAGTCGCACTATTCGAATGCCGGAGCCGATCCGTGTACAGATGGAGTATATTGATCGGCATCATAAACACGTTGATTTCGTATTGATGGGGGAAGTTACCGGTGACTCGGATCGAATCCCAGATGCCTTCAAAGAGCAGGTAAAATGGGTTTCAGTGAATGAGCTGAAAGATATGGAAATGCCCAGGAATGTTAAAGAACTGGCTTTTTTTCTGTTTCGATATAAACAGGAGGACTGATGTTTAAAGGAACAACGATTTTATGTGTAAGAGGTGGGAAAGAAATCATACTGATTGGTGATGGGCAGGTAACGCTTGGAAACACAGTCATGAAGCATCGGGCTTCCAAAATAAGACGAATTTTTAATAATCGGGTGATTGTCGGTTTTGCCGGTTCGACGGCAGACGCGTTTACACTCTTTACACGTCTGGAAGGTAAATTGGAACAATACTCCGGAAATCTGGAACGGGCTGTTGTGGAGATGGTAAAGGACTGGCGAACGGACAAATATCTGAGGCGTCTGGAAGCCATGATGATTACAGCGGACAAAGACAGGGTTTTCCTTGTGTCAGGTGCTGGTGATGTCATTGAGCCCGATGAACCGGTGCTGGCAATTGGCTCGGGAGGGCCGTATGCTTTTGCGGCGGCAAAAGCTCTGGTGGAAAATACGAAACTGAATCCCGCAGAAGTGGCCCAAAAGGCAATGGTAATTGCTTCTGGAATCTGTATTTACACCAATGATCAATTTACATTGGAAAAAATTTAGAAAAGCTGTATCATTTTAATAGGCCAATAAAAGTAAAGAGGGAAGGCATGAGCGATGTATTTTTCAGTCAGGAACAATTCAAGAAACTCCTGGAAGTCATCGAAGATGAGCCCACGCCCGAAAACCTTGCCCGACTTGCCCGGGAATACAACTACCGCTCATACTATGACCGTGCCATTGAAAGCGCACGACGCTCCATAGAAAAAGATAGATTGAACTGGACAGGCTGGTATGAATTGATCCTGGCTTCCGGGTTCAAAAACGATGGAGAACTGGAAAGTATCAAAGCAGAGTTGGATGAGTTATTTGAATCTGCCAATGGGGCTGGAAATTTAGAAACCGGTCTGCTCCGGAATCTGGCACTGATAAACTATTTTCTTGAAAAGGATGCCCTTGCACTGAACCTGGTTGAGCAAGCCATTAAAGAAAATGGGGAAGACGATGCCTGCCAGGAAGTAAAGGGGTACA
>PFTO01000170.1:5931-7207 GCA_002789615.1 Acidobacteria bacterium CG_4_9_14_3_um_filter_49_7
GGAATTGTCGATCTATGCGCATGGTTGGAAAATGCTACCTTGATCTTGACGAAGGGGGCAAAGGCGTAGCCAAAATCTGTGAGGCCCTGAGAATTGAACCATGTTTTGTTGCTGCCTGGCATCTCCTCGGTGAATACCATTTGGACCACAACAATATTCTCGGGGGAATTCAGAGTTTCGCCCGGGCGCGTTCCATCAATCCCAGGGATTGGGGGGCCTATTTTCTGATGGCGGAATTTTTCATGCGACGGGGGGACTATGACATCGCAATTGCAGAAATCAAAAAACTGTTCTTCTTTGAGGATGATAAGGAAATACGTGCTGAAGCCCTGAACCTCATCGGATACGCCCACTATCTGCAGGGAAATTTAGACGATGCAGGCTATTATTTCAATACAGCCATTGTCTTCAACCCCTCTTATGCACTGGGATACTTTAATCTGGGTGAATTAGAACGAAGCCGGGGCAGACTGGAGAAAGCTGTACATTTCTACCAGGAAACACTAAAGCGTGATCCTCATCATATTCCTTCCATCACGCAGACTGGATTTACCTTTTTAGACTTGAAGAAAATGGATGAGGCCGAAGAGATGTTTCAGATAGCGATTGAATTGGATCCGGAGGAATCTTCCGCCTACCTGGGTTTGTCGGAGTGCAGTCGTTCAAAGCGAAGATACCAGGAGCAGCTGGCCTATGTGAAAATGGCCCAGAAAATTGTACCTGACAACTCACAAATATTGAATTATATGGGAATTGCATACCAGTGCAATCAGAATTTTGACCGTGCGGAGCAGGCATATCTGGCTTCACTGAAAGCGGATCCCCATAATCGAAAAACCGCTAATAATCTGGCTTACCTTTACGAGAAGAAATACAACCGCATAAAATCTGAAAAAGAAAAGAAGAAATTGAAATCCAAAGCTATTGCTGCCTGGGAAGTCCGACTCCTCGCTTGCAGGAGTGGCGGAACTTCCATCAGGGGTGCCCAGAACCATCTTCGAAATTTTGGGATCAGCAACGGGGAAATTGACAACCTTTTGCGCCTCGGTGATGTGACTGAACTTCCAATGATCCAAAAGTTGCAGGACATGACCTTTGATCTTGACTGATTCAAGCTTCTGTCCCATCAGGAAATATTGCCAATGTTGTTGAAATCGGCATTCATAGCTATTTTTGTTGCTTATGTTGTAGGATCCCTGCCCTGGGCGGTGTGGGTGGGCTATGCTTTTTCAGGTAAAGACATTAGAAATGGCGGCAGCGGAAATGCGGGAGCCAC
>PFTO01000156.1 GCA_002789615.1 Acidobacteria bacterium CG_4_9_14_3_um_filter_49_7
TGGCCATCACGTTCACCAATAAAGCCGCGGCAGAAATGAAGGAACGAATCCTTTATTTACTGAAACGAATCGCTTTCCGTGACAATCCGGATAAGCTATCAGGGTTCGATTTCCTGGACGGCGAGACCGCAACGGAGCTCCTTTCCTCCATTCTCCGGGACTTCTCGGATTTCCAGGTCAAAACAATCGATTCGTTCATGAACAATATCCTCAAAGCCTTTTCAGTGGATGCCGGGCTGTTCCCCGATTTCAAATTGGAATTTGACGCCGATGACGTTTTCAGTCTGGCAATCGAAACGATGTTTGATACAAGGCCGGACCTGCTCCCTGTCCTGAAAGACATGCTGGCCGTGGTACTGTCACTGGATGATAGTCAGTCCGGCTTTGACCCCCGGCGACTCACGGAAAAACTCCTTATGAAACTGAAGAAATTTGAAAATGAGATTGACTGCAGCCGACTGGGTCGTGTGCCGCGATTTGATGCCGCGCCGGTCCTGAAAATATTGAAAGAAAATGCGATTGCCCTGATAAAGGAAATGAGCGAACTTGGAAAAGGGGTTTTCAATGGCCGGAGTTTCGCACCGAACCGGGATTTTTCAAAAATTGACCACTATGGGGAATTTCCAAAGTGGATGATAAACGGTAGGCCATTGGCTGACTTGAAGAACAAAAATGCGGAAGTGCCCACGCTGGCCGATCTCCAGGACAAACTGGACGCGTTCCACCTGCTTTATCGGGAATACGTAATCTCAAGGGCGGTGGAAGCATTTCGGGCCCCTGTGCAGGTGTTCAAGGAATACCGGGGACTCGAACAACGATTTTTCAAGGAATTGAATCGCTTTGAGATCAATAAAATGGCGCCGGTTATCCGCGGACTTCTGGAAGAAGCCGGTGCCCCTGTGGCGTTTTGCAGACTGGGAGAGCAGTACGACCATTACCTTGTGGACGAATTTCAGGACACATCAAGGAGTCAGTGGTACGCCATGGCCCCACTGGTGGCAAATTCCCTTTCCAAGGCGGGTTCGCTCTTCTTTGTAGGAGACACAAAGCAGGCAATTTATGGATGGCGGGGCGGTGATTACAAACTCTTCAATGATATTCTGAAGCAGGAAGAAATCAGACTCCCTGTAGGGGAAAACTTTAAAACAGCTCCTCTTGGCATAAATTACCGGTCGGCAAGGGAAATCGTCGACTTCAACAACAATCTATTTTCCGAAAAAGGCATAAGATCCCTTGCAGACACCCTCAACCTTCCCGACCTGACGGAAATCTATCAAAACGCGCACCAGAACCAGGCAGATAATGCGGTAAACGGGATGGTAAATGCACAGCACTTTCAATCCACTGACAAGAATGCGTTGCATGACGAAATAGAAGAATGGAGCCGGAACACGATCCGGGATGCAGTGTCCCGCTTCGGTGCCGGCAATGTTCTGATTCTTGCCCGGGTTAAAGATAAGGTGCGGACCATCGCAGGATGGCTGGTGGATCTGAACATTCCCTTCGTTACTGAGGATTCCCTGAAACTCTTTGGCAATCCCACAGTCAAATCCCTGCTGGCACTCCTTTCTGCCATGGTGCTCCCGTCACCGGACAGCTATCTGCTGGGCCTTGTTGAAACCGGCTTTTTTGGAAAATTGCCTGATAAAGACAGCACCAATCTGTTACGGGCTTATGCAACTGCTTCGCGGAAAGAAGGGGATGTTCAGGCAGATCTATTTATAAAGAACAATGCTCCTGAATTCTATGACCGGTGGCTGGCTCCCCTTGCCGCGCTCAGAGCCACCCACTCCGGCTATGAGCTGGCAACCCGGCTTGTTTCCTTCCTTCAGCTGGAGCAGGGTCCGGAACGCAACCTCATTGACCGTTTTCTCGAAGAAATCCTTGCCCTGGAGGAAAACGGCGTAACCGACACAGTGGATATTGTGAATTATCTATATGAAAAGATGGACGACATCTCCCTTTCCATGCCCGAGACAAAAGATGTGGTCCGGGTCATGACCATCCACAAGGCCAAGGGGCTGGAGAGTCCGGTGGTGATCATTCCCTTCCTGGACTGGAAACTGATCAGCAACAGGAGCATCATCATCGGAGAAGCAGAGCCGGAAAGCGGGAAATATCTCCAGATAACAAATTCCATTGCGAAGCTGGAGCCGTCCCTGGCACAAATCTATCAGGATGCCAGGGACAGGGAAACAATTGAGAACATCAACCTCATGTATGTGGCCCTGACCCGGGCTGGAAAGGAGCTATACATTGGCATACCCCCAGGCATACCCCCCGTATCATCCAAAACAGTAAGTTCTGCTGTTTCCGGCCTGTTCCAGCAGATGATGGAGACAGCCGGGTTCGACTTTGATGAATCCGGGCATTTTTTGCTCGGCACTCCGGCATCAGAGAGTAAGAGTGGGTCAGTTGGTATACAAAAAACAAAGGACGGCCAAACAATTAAATTGCTTCAGCCAACATTGCGGTCCGCGTCCAGCCTCCTCTCCTACGCCGACTCACGGGACGAGTCGTTCGAATTTGAAGCCCGACTCAGGGGAACTCTCCTCCATAAAGCGATGAGCTTTTTCCGGTACGTTAATGCCGGCGAATGGAAAAGGCTTGACACCGTAGCAAAGCAGGCACTGGAGCGTGCTGCCGCGTCTCTCGGTATAGACATGGACCCGGCGCACCTGAAGGAAGATATCGAAGGTGTTTCCCGGACTCTTCTCGCCTTGAAAGCATGGTTTTCACCTGATTTGACTGCATGGAATGAGAAAGAATTTGTGGGCTCCGGGGGAGAGATGATCCGGGTGGACCGTATCGTGAAGGAGCAGTCCCGATATATTGTAATTGACTACAAAACAGGCTCGCCCAACCCGCGCTACCACAACCAGATCAAGCGGTATCTGAAGATTCTCCGCCCACTGGAAGGCCCGGTGGAGGGTGTGCTTGCCTATCTGGACTCGGGGGAGGTGGAACATGTCCGCTCCTGACACAGCCCGCGTTTATGACCCTTCCCGCCTGATCGCTGTGGACGTCGGCTGCCGGTTCATTGACCAGACTGTGGCAGCGGCCAAAGCACTGGCAGCAAAAACGGACCTGGAAGTCCAGGTTATCTTCCCCAACCGCCGCGCCGTGCGGTTTTTCAACCATGCCCTTGGAATCCCGTTGTCTCTCCGGATCGCCGCCATGTCAGGCTCCGACCTGATGCGGAACATTGTTTTTGCCAACCTGAATCCGGTCCCTTTACTGCTGCAGGATATTGACCGGTATTTTCTTCTCCTTGACCTCATGAAAAACCGGTTGCCGGATCTGTACACAAAACTTGGCGGTGACCCGGACCCGGTATTTCCCTGGTGCATCCGGCTGGCCGGGCTTCTGGATGAGCTGGACATGAATCTCGTGGATTCCGTCTCAGATTTTGAATACGTGGAAGAAACTGTTCCCGAGGCGGTGGAAATTCTCTCCCGGCTTGACAGGATTGTTCAGGCCTACCGAAACGAATTGGCCACAAAAAACTTCACCGCCGACGGCGACATTTACCGGCGTGCCGTGTCACTTGCTGATGGCCTTGAAGCACCATTCATCATTGCCGGCTTCGGCGCTCTGACCGTCAGTGAGCAGCGTTTCTTCCGCTCACTGTTCCAGCGGGGGGACACTGAGGTCCTGTTTCAGACAGATCTCAAAAAGCGACACGAGGCCTTTCATCCATACCGGATTTTTCAGCCCTGGATGTCCGGAAAATTCTGGGGTATCAAACCGGAAACAGTGGAATGCGAATCCCCTGATCCAGCGGAAAAGAGCTGCCGGTTTTTTGAAAGTTTTGATATTCATTCGCAGGTGGGGCAACTGCACACCATGCTTTCCGACGAACCGGGTCGCTTTGAAAACACACCCACCGATGCTGCGGTTGTAGTACCCGGTACGGCTTCTCTTATTCCCGCTCTTCAGGTAATTCCACAGAAAAAACTCAATGTCACTGCTGGCTATCCCTTCAACAAAACCGGCTTTTTCCGCCTGATGAATTCCCTGATGGAGCTGGAGCTCAAGACCGGGGGAAATGGGTTTCTGTATATCTCCGTCGTACTGAAAATCATGAGCAATCCCCTGGTTCGGCCTCTCCTGGTTGAAACCGGCCGCCCGGACGGTGAATCAACGCCCGAACACATTCTGATACAAAACGGGAAAAACCTGATGACGGAATCGGAAATCTCGCTTTTATTACAACAGGAAGGGTTTGCCGGGGCCGAAGACTTTTTCAAAAATGTCGTATTCCCCTTCATCAAAGTCCGCTCGCTTTCAGCCATTGGTAAGGTATTGGAAAAACTTGCCCTGGACATCATGAAAGCCATGCCGGACACCGGAAAGGAAGGGCCGGAAAAGCGCATGCTCAGAAATTTCATCGAACAGGTACTGCCCCGTTTCAACAACAGCCGATACCGGGAAACCCGTTTTTCTTCTCCCCGCATCCTTTTCATGCTGATCCGTCACCTGGCAGCCGCAATTTCTGTCCGGTTTGAGGGAAACCCACTGGAAGGACTACAGGTTATGGGATTTCTGGAGTCCAGAATGCTTTCTTTTGAGCACATTTTCGTTCTGGATGTAAACGAAGGAACTCTCCCGACGGAAACCCCGCCCGACCCGTTGCTGCCGACGGGGCTTCGCCCCGCCCTTGGATTACCGGGGCCGAAACAGCGGGAAATGGTCCACGATTACCACTTTTTCCGGCTCATAGATTCCGCACGCAACGTCTCTCTCTTCTACCGGAAGGGAGAAACCAGTGACCGCAAAAGTATTCGTTCCCGTTACATTGAACAGCTCTTCTTCGAAGCGGAGAAAAAGCAATATAGTGAAAATGGAAAACTGGAAATCCAGCGTTTTGAGAAAGAAAAAATCCAGTCGGTCGCCCTTCACCTGGTACCGTTCACCCGAACCGGTACCCATAACCTGACAAATGCGGATATCGATACCCTCCAGTTTTACTTTAAGAACGGCATCTCCGCCAGCTTTCTGGATGAATTGCTCCAGTGTCCCCATCGTTTCTACCTGAGACGTGTACTAAAGCTGCCCGAAGAAGTCATCCTTCAGGAGGGACAGGATCCACGGGACGTAGGCACCCTCGTTCACGAGGCACTGGAAAACGGTTTCAGAATTGGCAAGGGTAAATTGTTGACCTTTGAACTGCTGAAAATCATCGAAAACGAAACAATGAAAGAAGTGAACCGGCTCCTTTCGGACAAACTGAAGAACCTGTCTCCCACTCACCTGGAACTGCTGCTCTTCCTCTCTGAAAAACGCCTGGAAGCCTATTTTTCTCTGATGAAAAAGGAAATTCGTCAAAAGGAAATCACAGTCCTGGCCCTTGAAGAAGAGTTGGCCGCTACGCTCGGCAATGTAAAACTGACCGGTTATATTGACCGGCTGGACAAGGTAAAGGATAAGAAAACCGGTGAAGAAGAATGGCATGTCGTGGACTATAAAACCGGTTCATACGCGACCGTACCAGCTAAAAAGGGATGGAATGATTTCCTGGCTCAAGATATGGGAGAAGATACCCTGGACAAACTGTCGGCAAAGCTCCATTCCATCCAGTTGCCGATTTATTCCTACCTTGTCTCGCAAAACAGAGGGGTTTCCTTTGATGAAGTAACTTCCGAACTGTTTCTACTTGGGAAGGGAAAAGCCGAAAACTTCAACGGAAAAGACCTTGGTGAAGAGAATTTTCGCAAAATCATAGAATCGCTGCTCAATATGCTGCAGCCAGGGGCCGCCATGCCCCCAACGGAAAACCACGATCACTGCAAATGGTGCCCCTATGCCAAAACCTGCCGCTTCTCAGTCCACTCAGTGTGAGAGAGGGTAAGTGCGAGTGCGAGTGCGCATGCAAGTGAAAGAAAGAAAGAAAGAAAGAAAGAGTGCCCTTCCCCCATTTTCTGTACCACTGCTTATGAGAGTACCACAATTCATAACTTAAACCCAAAAGCTCTGGGTTCATGCTGAGGCTTCGGA
>PFTO01000133.1:0-1552 GCA_002789615.1 Acidobacteria bacterium CG_4_9_14_3_um_filter_49_7
GCGGCTTTTTTTGCCGGCATTTTCAACACAATGGCGGCGGGGGGTTCCTCTTTGATGCTGCCTCTCCTGATCTTTGCCGGATTGCCTGCCACTGTGGCCAACGGCACCAACCGTATTGCTCTTTTGACTCAGAACACGATGTCGGTTTATGGATTTCGTCAGAAAGGGCTTTTTGATCTGAAAGCCAGCGTCCGGTTGATGATTCCCGCCCTTCTGGGAAGTGTCGGCGGTGCTTTGATGTCGGTACACATCCCGGACACGATTTTCCAGAAGATCATTTCGGTTCTAATGCTGATTTTTGTGGTGATCTCCGTATACCGCGACCGGCGTTCAACCAATGGTCAATCGACCGCAAACCCCGGTCCGATCGTTACCTTTGTTTTGTTTTTCGGTGTCGGCATTTACGGAGGGTTCATCCAGGCCGGGGTAGGGCTCTTCCTTATTGGTTCCATCCGTTTTGCCACAGGTCTGGATTTGGTTCGAACCAACAGCATCAAGGTTTTCATTATTGCCAGCTATACGATCGTGGCCATCATTATTTTTGCCCTCAACGGCAAGATTGACTGGAAAGTGGCTGCGGTAGTGGCCGTAACTCAGGGTATCGGAGGTTATGTAGGGACCCGCATCGCCATAAAAGGTGGTGAAAAACTCATCAAGAAACTGATTTTTGCCGCCCTGCTCCTGATGGCGGTTACCCTGTTTCTGCGATAAATCTCGCAGCGCGCTGAATGATAGATGAAAACGGAGAAAAGACAGGGCCACAGATTCCTTAGAAAAGATTGTCTCATTCTTAAACCAGGATGAACTGAAAAATATGAACATGTTGTATTTCATGGAGAATAACCCCCTCCACAGTCTTGAAAAGATCGGCAATTCAATTGTGCTGAGAGGGGACAGCGATCATCAATGGGTCTATATCAGCACTCCAAACGAAAATGAATTGAATAAAGTGATGAGTTTGTTGACAAGGGATGACAGATTTTTTGCCGTGATTGAGGATTGGATGCTGCCCCGGTTCAGTGGTGGCAGAAGAGTTCTGTGGCAAATGTCCACAATGAAACTGGTTTTGCCAGAACATGAGAAGCTCAGGGAAAGTCACGAGTCACGGATACCTCCGCTGTTAATTGGTGATGCACAGTATGTCTATGAAAATTCTCTCTATCAGGGGGCTATCTCGCCAGACTATATCCGCACCCGTATCAAGAATGGCCCCAGTGCAGGTATCCGCGAGTCAGGAAAACTGGTGGCATGGGCAATGACCCATGATGATTCAGCGCTCGGTCTTTTGCACGTATTGAAGGACTACAGAAGAAGAGGATATGCTTCTGAGTTGACAGCCCTTTTGATTCCCTGTTGCGAAAACAAGGGAAGATTCCATTTGCCCATATCGAAGAGACAAATCTTGAATCAATGGGCCTGGCGATGAAATCAGGCTTTCAACAGGACAGAATCGTTCACTGGCTTGAAATTCAATAAGAAACCGGGAAATATTGATTTTCTTCTTTCTTTCGAATGGGGGTTGATTATAATGGCGGTACAAAGAATGAGGAGG
>PFTO01000133.1:1658-25050 GCA_002789615.1 Acidobacteria bacterium CG_4_9_14_3_um_filter_49_7
TTATTTGCTGGATCTCTCGGCAACCCTGAAAGCAAACAAACGTGCGGGCATGTATGGAGACACACTAAAACGAAAGAATATTGCATTAATTTTTGAGAAGCCCTCGACAAGAACAAGGACCGCATTCACAGTGGCCTGCGTTGATGAAGGCGCTCACCCGGAATACCTGGGGAAAAATGATATTCAGTTGGGGAAAAAAGAAACGGTGAAGGACACGGCCCGTGTGCTGGGACGGGTATTTGACGGAATTGAGTTTCGGGGCTTTAAGCATGACACGGTGGTCCAGCTAGGTAAATTTGCCGGTGTACCGGTGTGGAACGGCTTGACCGACACTTTTCACCCCACCCAGGTTCTGGCGGACTTTCTAACCGTGAAGGAAAATTTTGGCCATCTGAAAGGCATTCAATTTGCCTACCTTGGCGACGGTCGGAACAACATGGCCAATTCTCTGATGATCGGGGCGGCAAAGATGGGAATGGATTTTCGGATTGTGGCACCGGATGGTATGTATCCGGAAAACAGTCTTATTGATGCAGCAAAGAAAATCGCGGCGGAAACCGGCGCGAAACTCACCTTCACAGCGAACCTTGCAGATGGTGTGAAAGATTGTGATGTACTGTACACCGACGTCTGGGCTTCCATGGGGGAAGAAGAAAAAATTCCGGAACGAATTCGCCAGCTGAAACCCTACCAGGTGAACATGGATGTGGTGAAAGCAACTGGCAATAACGAGGTTATTTTTCTTCACTGCCTCCCGGCTTTCCACAATGATGAAACCGATATGGCTAAAAAGTTCCCGGATATCAAGGAAGTCAGTGAAGATGTGTTTGAAAGCGGGCACGCCAAGGTTTTTGACCAGGCGGAAAACAGAATGCATACCATCAAGGCTGTCATGGTTGCAACGCTGGGAAGTCAGTAAGGGAGCGTCCTTTAGGACGCGTGGACGGGAAAAGGGAAGTGAAGGGTGATAAGTGATGGGTTACAGGCCAACTCCCTGATTTTCTGACCCCTTCTCCAGCTCCAACTGTTGCCTCCCACAGGTGGCAACACATTGACACTGCGCAGGCGGACAGGTAGAATAAACTTTATGAAGTTCGAAATGATCTTGTGGGGGGGTGACCGTGGCGAAATCCCGTGAAAAGAGAGACCTGATTGCCCAGTGGGCATTTGACTCCAGGCCGATTCTGGGTCGCTTTCACCTGTGGCTGGAAGATGTAGATGTAAAGTGGGTAAGAGGTACACCGTTCAAGGAATTCCACGGGGAGATCTCGTTTGTAGATGGGCGAATTGAGCGGCTTTTTGCCATGACCGGGGCGGTTACCGCACTGGGCACGCAGCTTTTCGGCCGTTTCGGTGAAGGTGTGGGCTTGGACAAATCCGGCCAGAACCAGGTAAAGAAGGACGCGGACGCGATTTCCGCCTACATCATGAGTGAAAGTCTCTGGTACCTGTCCAGACAATTGCCTGAAAATCACGCCATCATGGTTTCTCTGGGGGAAGGATTGATGCCCAAGGGCGGTGAGACTCCGGATATGGGATCCAATCCACTTCTGGGTTTTGGCCGTGTGTACGCCCGACCGGAGGTGGCCAAGTGGCTGGACAAACGGGTCCAGCTGATGATTAATGACAGTTCCTACGGCTGGAAGGGGTTTTATGGAGATTTGCGGGACGCAGGGATTACGGTCTGGGGTACCGCAATTGACACTTTGGAAAACACGTCGCGATTTGCCAAGGGCAAGAAAACCGGGCCGATGAGTATACTCCACGTCTTTGACCAGCCCCTCCATGTGACCCGTCCCTACGAGGGATACATAGGGAACCTGCTCCTCCCCAAAGCTGTGGTAAGGGCTGCAGGGAACCGGTCCATCCTGATCAATTTCCGAACCCCACGTAAACTGGTACTGGAAGCTATTGAAGAGGCCTATCCAGGTATCCGTCGCGAAAATGTTCACGTCTGGACTCTTCGGGGGAAGAGTCGTGAATTTCGGATCGGTAAACTGTGGAAAGAGTGGAGCGATCTTGGGGTTCACCTGACAGAAAATGAATGGGTATTACCTACCACCGGTATTCCTCTTTTTACAGATTCCGGCACCTACGCCCCTACCTACCACATCGGCACATGGCAGGATGAAGAGGGCCAGACCCATCTGTTCCTTGTGGATGGTTATGCCGCATCAGCTGAAGCCATGCAGGCTACCAGCCTGGCACCCATGCTGGGACTGGAGGCTTTTTTGTCGGTATTTACCTCCAAATTCAAACTGCCTTACGACCGGGAATGGCATATCATGGGGTTGAACCCACAAGCGACGGATTTTGCCGAAAAGCTTGCTGAAATCCTGGAAGGCCAACCAGACAGGGAAACAATTGAGATGTACCGGGAACTTATTCAAGGCGGTATTGAAGCCGGCATTCCCGTCAAGAAAGCCAACGTCAGTGCGGATGATTTTTTCCCGGAAAAAAACTGGGAAGTGATGGCTATTTCCGGCTACATGTGCCCGGATCCATACTCCGGTGCTTCAGGTATAAAAAAGGTGGGAGAGAATATTTACCAGGCAACAGTCCGTCAGGCCACACCCCGGGCAGACAAGCAGATCACTTTCACTTTCCGACTGATGGAGACAATGGAGCAGAGCCGTCTGGTATTCAGCCCGCTTCTGAATCGTTTTTTTTACGGCGAAGATTTCGAAAATCGCCCCGTAAAGATTTCCGATTCCGGCAGGATTCGCAACGAGTTGCAGACTCTCTGTTCCGAGGCACTTGAATTTCTCGGGGAAGACCGGATCAGGGTCCATTTCAACCTCATTCTGCCTGACGTGATTTCATTGGAGCATCAGGCAAAGCTGAAAGACATTCTCCGTTGGTACAAGGCAAACCATCCTCTCTGGTTCGGGTGGCTGGAATTGGCGGATTGAGTCGTTCAACTGTGGATCTTGGCCTGTTTTTTTTCAAAAACAGGCCTTTTTTCTGGCACCCTGAACATTTTTGGAGGATAATGAGGGCATGAGTAATGATTCAAGCCTGTTGCAGACTGGAAACAAACCTTCCCTGTCACGTGTCCCCTCCGACGCAAAACTGAAAGGCGATCTCAATGTTACCGGAACCGTTCAGGTGGACGGCCGCCTGGAAGGGAATCTGGTCAGTACCGGCCCGGTTGTTGTAACCGGAACTGTAATCGGAGATATTCATTCTCCTTCAGTTACATCCAGCGGAACGGTGAAGGGGAATATCCAGTCCACTGGCTATGTCAGACTGATGAAGGGCAGTTTCGCCCGGGGCGATATTTACGCACCATCCGTGATCGTCCAGGAAGGCGCCTCCCACAATGGTCGGATTCAGCTTGTTATGTCCGATCCGGATAAACGTTGAGCCCCTCGCCCAGGATGTACATTGCCTGCTCCAGCTGTCCGCTTTCAATAACATAGGCGATGCGGATTTCATCGAAACCAATCCCTTCCGTGGCATAAAACCCATTTCCGGGAGCCACCAGAACGGTTTCATTCTTCACTTCGAACTCTGTCAGCAGCCAATGGGCAAATCCCACGGTATTTTTCACAGGCAATTTGGCCTGAATGTAGAACGCACCCCGGGGTTTTTTGCAAAAAACTCCATCGATTTTCATCAGCCCGTCATATACGGTATCCCGTCGTTTCTGGTATTCCTTGCGAATGCCGTCGAAATACTCCTGTCCCAGTTTGTGAACCTCCATTGCCGCATACTGTTCCACTGTGGGCGGGCAAAGTCGTGCCTGTCCCATTTTCAGAATTGCATCCATAACATCCCTGTTGTGGGATGCCACCTGCCCCAGTCTGGCGCCACAGAGTGAAAAACGTTTGGATAAAGAATCCACCAGAATACAATGGTTCTCAAATCCAGGTTCCGATAAAATGGAATGATGCTGGCCATCGTACACAAATTCCCGGTACACTTCGTCGGAAACAAGAAAAATGTCATGCTTCAAACAGAGGACCTTTAATGCTTTGATTTCTTCCTTTGTATAGGCATAACCGGTGGGATTGCCGGGGTTGCAAATCATGATGGCCCGGGTTCGGGGGGAGATTTTTGATTCCACTTCTGAAATGGGCGGAAGAGCGTAGCCGGTTTCTGCCCGGGAAGTTACCGGCACAATTCTGGCGGCGACCATGTTTGCAAAACCATTATAGTTGGCGTAGAAGGGCTCCGGAACAATTACTTCATCGCCAGGGTCGGTTATGGCTGCGAAAACAAAAATTATCGCTTCACTCCCGCCGGTGGTAACCAGAATTTCATCAGCAGTCAATGAAATTCCGCAACTTGCGTAGTAGTCAGACAGGGTTTTCCGGTATTCCGGCAACCCGCCGGACGGCCCATACTTGATTGTGGGGCCGGGGAAATTGCGATACACGTCCATGTAGGAAGGTGGGGTTTCAATGTCCGGCTGGCCGATGTTCAGCGGATAAATATGGCTCCGGATATCTTTCATCTTTAAATACGGGGCTTCCAGGCGCCGCATGGGAGAAGCCGGTTGGACTTTTCCCCGGATAGAAATGGCTTTTGTCATGGTACATCTCCTTCCAGTGCCGGTTTAGCCCGCACCAGTGCTTACGATTCCATTATACCGAACACCATCTGCCTGTGGCAAAGAAAGTGAGATTCAGAAAAGAAAAACCTGTGTGTGTTAGAGAAAAAGGAGACAATTTTGCTGTTTCTGTTTTCAGCCAAAGAAGTGAATGCCGGCGAGAGCGACGGAGAAGTAAATGATAAGGCCCATGATGTCATTGGAGGAGGACACAAAGGGTGTGGTGGAAACGGCCGGGTCAAATCCGAGTCGTTTAACGAACAGGGGAAGGAGCGTTCCGTAGACGGAAGAAATACTGACGGCAACCAGCATGGCGAAGCCAACCGAACCGGCAAGTACCAGTTTTGGAACCTCCCCGCCGGGATACAGAACGTAGGAAAAAGCGAAAGCAATGATCCCGAAAACAACGCCGATGATAAAACCAATCCGTAACTGGTTCCACAACAGCGAGGTCCACTTGTTTTCCTGGATCCGATCAAATGCCAGCTCCCGGGCCATGATGGCGGTGCTCTGAACCCCGATATTGCCGGCGGTGGCGTTGATCATAGGCATGAACACGACAAACATGGCGAAGTAGATAAAACTGGCCTTTATATAGTCCAGCATGGATGCTACTACGAAAGTACTGAGAAAAGCGGGAAGGAGCCAGGGAATACGGATCCTGACTACTTTCCAGGGATTGCCCCGATGGAGGATTTCCTCCTCAGAGCTTCCTACCATGCGGTAAAAGTCTTCTTCCGCTTCTTCACGGATAATGTCGATGACGTCATCGACGGTGATAATTCCGACCAGCACCCGGTCATGGTCGACAACGGGAATGGCCAGCAGGTCGTATTGAGAAACCAGTGACGCCACTTCTTCCTGGTCTGTATCCACATTGATGGAAATGGGGCGATTGTTCATGATGTCTTTGAGGTATGTACCCGGTGTGGAAATCAGCAGTTGCCGCAGGGAGAGCACACCGCTGAGCCGGTTTTCTTCATCCACCAGATAGAGATAAAACACCATTTCTGCTTTTTCTTCCAGTTTTTGAAGCTGTTCAATTGCTTCCTTAACGGTCATACTGTCCGGGAGTGAGAAGTAGTCTGTGGTCATGATTCGGCCGGCAGTATCGTCGGCGTAAAGAAGTTGTTCCTCTAACTGGGGGGTGTCCTGCATCAGGTTTAAGATGGCGCTTTTCCGTTCTTCCGGCAGATCTTCAATGGTGGCCACGGCGTCATCTGAATTCATGAGACGGAGAATGGATGCCAGTTTCTCCGGTTCCAGTTCTTCCGCAAACCTGTGCTGTACCCTTTCGTCCAACTCAACAAAAGTGTCGGCTGCTATTTCTTTATGTTTGCCGATGAGGAAATCCAGGATAGCTCCCTGATCAATGGATTTCAGCGCTTCGATTGCATCAGCCAGTTCCGAAGGATGTACTTTGGCCAGCAGATTTGCCAGATTTCCGAACGCACGGCGACGGATAAATTTCTTCATTGATTCGGCAATAAAGGCAATTTTCGGACTGGCCATCTCTCCCTCCGATACGCAAACGACCTGTTTATTATAGCTTTAATCTCCAATTGGGAACAGCATTTTTTTTACCGACAAAGAAACGAAAGGCGCAAAGACCAAAGAGAAACCCGCCCACGTGGGCAAACCAGGCCACTCCACCACTCCCCCCTTGCCCCATGGAAAGAAGGCCACTTACAACCTGGAAAAGAATCCAGATTCCAATGAAAACCACAGCCGGAATTTTAATGAAATCCAGGTAAATAATGATAAACACAAAGGTACGGATGCGGGCGTGGGGATAGAGTACTGCATACGCACCCAGTACACCGGAAATGGCACCGCTGGCGCCAATCACCGGCGCGTTAGAACCAGGGAAAAGTGCCACATGAAGGAGAGAGGCGGCAATCCCCGCCAGGATGTAGAAAATCAGGTAGCGGACATGCCCCATCCTGTCTTCAACGTTGTCGCCGAATATCCATAAGAACCAAATATTACCCGCCAGATGCATGAAACCGCCGTGCATAAAAAGAGCGGTAATCAGATTTGCGACAGGCAAAACGGCTGTTGACGGGAAATAGTTGTGAAAATGCACCAGTTCGACTGGGATCAGGCCGTAATTGAGGACGGCGAAGCGGTAGGTGTCAGTCCCCCCCACAGACACAAGAAGGTAGATCAGCACATTGAGTGTGATGAGTCCGATGGTGACATAGGGTCTGGTATCGGTGGGATTGTCATCCCGGTACGGGAAGAACATTGCTCCGTCTCCAATTGTTTATTTTTGCGGCCGATGCCGATAGCGATCATCTTATCGGATAGCATAACCTTCAGCAACGGAATTTCAGGAAAGTCTTTACTCTATAGGAGTTTTACTTGACTTAAGCCATGCCCTGCTCTACACTCTGGAACGCGTGACGGTTCTACCTGAAAGCTTCATCCATGTTCATTTTCACAAAATGACAAGAATGGTTCGTATAGAACATCGCTTTGCGCCACAGCCCCGGCTGTGAAAACACCAATACTGGAGTCACAAGATGCATAAAATAAAGAATATCGCCATTATCGCCCACGTTGACCACGGCAAGACCACCCTGGTGGATGCTCTGCTGCAACAGACTGGCGTTTTCAGGACAAATCAGGAAGTCACAGAACGGGTCATGGACTCAAACGACCTTGAACGGGAACGTGGCATTACCATTTTCTCCAAAAATGCCGCGTTTCACTACAAGGATGTCAAAATCAACATTGTGGATACGCCAGGGCACTCTGATTTCGGCGGAGAGGTTCAACGGATCCTTAAAATGGTGGACTCCGTACTGCTGGTGGTGGACGCCGTCGAAGGCCCCATGCCTCAGACCAAGTACGTATTGAAAAACGCCTTGGCTTTGGGGTTGAAACCCATCGTCGTTATCAACAAAATTGACCGGAAGGGCAGTCGACCTGAGACCGTACTGGATATGGTGCTGGATCTGTTCATCGAACTCAATGCCACTGATGAACAGTTGGATTTTCCTGTTGTGTACACATCCGCAAAGCGGGGAGTTGCACTGCACCAGATTGGGGAAGAAAGCACTGATTTTACGCCTCTACTGGACACCATGCTGAACCATGTGCCGGATTCAGAAGGAGACGAAGAACATCCCCTTCAGATGCTGGTATCCGCAATTGAATATGATAATTACCTGGGAAAAATCGGGACTGGAAAAATCGTCAACGGCCATGTCCACCAGGGAGATGAAGTCCTGTTGCTGAAAAGAAGCGGAGACCGCCTTCTCTACCGGGTCAGTCGTATTTTTACCTACGAAGGACTGAAGAAAGTACCGGTGAAGGATGGCAGCGCGGGAGACATTATTTCAATCGCCGGTCTGGAAACAGTGGATGTGGGTGAGACTATTGCGGATCGTGAACACCCGGTTCCACTGCCCCTCATTGAAATTGATGAACCGACCCTGTCCATGACCTTTATGGTCAATGATTCTCCATTTGCCGGCAAAGAAGGCAAGTTTGTCACTTCCCGAAATCTGTGGGATCGACTGCAGAAGGAACTCCAGACTAACGTCAGTATCCGGGTGGAGCGGACCGAACGGGCCGAAGCCTTTACAGTGAAAGCGAGGGGGGAACTACAATTGGCTGTTCTCATAGAGAACATGCGCCGGGGAAGTTACGAATTCCAGGTTTCCAAACCAAAGGTCATCTACCGGGAATTGAAGGGGAAACGAACCGAACCGATCGAACTGGCCGTCATTGATGTGGCGGATGAGTTTGCCGGAGTTGTGATTGAAAAAATGGGGATTCGCAAGGGACAGATGGTCAATATGACAAATGGGAATGACGGCTACACACGGCTGGAATTCAAGGTTCCGGCCCGGGGCCTGATCGGGTTTCGAAACGAATTCATGACTGTTACCCGGGGCACCGGCATTATCAATCATACTTTCTACGAATATGAATATGAAAAAGGGGAGATTCCAGGTCGGGCACGGGGTGTCCTGGTTTCCCAGTCCAAATGCAAATCCGTTGGCTATGCGCTGTTCAACCTCCAGCCAAGGGGCGAACTTTTCATCGGACCCGGTGTAGACTCATACGAAGGAATGATTGTCGGGGAGCATTCCCGTGACAGTGACCTCGTGGTAAATGTGGCCAAAGGGAAAAAACTGACCAACACCCGCGCTTCCGGTTCTGATGAAGCGATTCGTCTGACACCGCACCGGCAGTTTTCACTGGAGCAGGCCATGGAATTTATTGCCGACGATGAGTTGCTGGAGATTACTCCCTCAAACATTCGAATGCGAAAAAAAATCCTCAACGCAATGGATCGCCGAAAAGCGGGGAACATGGCCTCCTGGGAGTAAGGGCAAAAGTGGGTCTGCTCATCAAAAAACCTTTGCAGTCCGAATATATTTTGACAGAATAGTGTGAACAGCCACACCTGTCTCATCAAATCGTGGCAGGGGGAACCCATGGAACTAACTGTACTTTCTGACATTCACGGCTCACTGGATAAACTCACCGCTGCCGCTTCACTCCTGTCCAGATCAGACCTGACAGTTGTCTGCGGTGATCTCACCCGCCACGGGGATTTAGGTGAGCTGCGCCAGGTCGTGACAGAATTGAAACAGTACACCCGATGCCTCCTTGCCATCCCCGGCAACATGGACGGTGAAGACAGTATCCGAATACTGAACGAACTGGATGCAAACCTCCACGGAAAATCCGTGACCATGGGGCATGTCCGGTTTATCGGTTCAGGCGGCGCAATGCCGACGCCGTTCGGTACCCCGTTCGAAATTCCTGAATCAGAAATCGTAAGCCGGCTTTCCAGTCTGTATAAACCGGATCATCCCGGGCGTTTGGCTGTCATTTGCCATAACCCACCTTACGGGACGAAATTGGACCGTATCATGATAAATCGCCATGTGGGTGGAAAGCAGATTCGGAAATGGGTAGAAGAAATTCAACCGGAAGTCTTTCTATCGGGTCACATCCACGAAGCTGCCGGAGTGGACAGACTCGGAAAAACCGTCCTCTTAAACCCGGGCCCATTCCGCCGGGGTGGTGTCGGGATTGTTATCATACCCGACTCCGGAGAGGTGAAGGCCGAGGTTGTAATCGTATGACTCGTGAACAGGAGCCGGCAAAAATCCAGTCCATGTTCAATGATATTGCCCAGCGCTATGATTTCCTGAACCATTTTTTCAGTTTCAATATTGATGCACTGTGGCGGCGAAGGGCAGTGAACGCTGTTTCCTTACCGGCACCGGAAGTTATCCTGGATGTTGCTGCCGGCACAATGGATCTGTCCATCGCCTTTGCCCGTAAATTCCCGGCGGCCAACGTAATTGCATTGGATTTTGCCTGTAAGATGCTGAACGGCGGACTGGGAAAATTGAAAAACCACCGGGTATTTCCGGTAAATGGAGACGGACTGGCTCTTCCATTGCCGGACAATTCCGTGGATGTCGTGTCCATCGCCTTTGGCATCCGCAACTTTGAAAGCCTGGAAAACGGATTGGCTGAATTTTACAGAGTACTGAAATCCGGCGGCATGCTGCTGATACTGGAATTCACACCCAACCGGAATCCACTGTTTAACCTCTATTCCGGCGTGTTTATGCCTTTTGTCGGCAGACTGATTTCAAAAGATCCGGACGCCTACCACTACCTGCACCGTTCAGTGAAAGCCTTTCCAAGCGCTGAAGCGCTGAGGAACCAGATGGAAACTGCCGGATTCTCAACCGTTCAATACAAGAGAATGACAATGGGTATCGTTGCTCTGCATGTTGGGGGAAAGGACAAGCTTAACTAGAAGGCAAGGTTGACGATGAGCCCGGATAAGATTCAGAAAGGCCGGGAAAGGGGCCAATCCGTGTCTTGAATTTTCTATTTACGCTCGCACTCTCTGGCGCCGGAAGCGCACAGAGCACGCGGGGCCTCCGGGCCCTGACTAATGAACGATGTAGTGGTGTACGTACCAGGCAAGCATTTCATTCCCGTAGATGTAGGCAATCAGTGTGCCGATGGAGAGGAAACAACCGAAGGGAATTTCGTAGCGCTTCCCTTTTTTCAAAACATAAATGATGAAGAGCCCAGCGATGGTACCGAGAAGCGCTGCAATCAGCAGGGCAAGGAAGGCTTTGATGCCCAGAAATACCCCCATCAGGGCCAGCATTTTAATGTCCCCCATCCCCATGCCCTCGATTTTTTTGACCTTGAAATAAATCCAGGCAATCAGTGCCAGTCCTCCGGCGCCGAGGATGGTCACCAGAATGGACTCCTTGAGGTTCCGTTCCATGGAGAAAAAGGCAAAGATCAGACCCACCGGGATGAACCCAAGGGTGATTTCATCCGGTAAAATCCGTTCATCCAGATCGGTGAAAAAGAGAATAATCATCAGGGACGCCAGAACGACGAATTCCAGGGTCTTTATGGAAATTCCGTAATGATAGACGCCAAAGCCAAATGCCAAACCGGTAATGAGTTCTACAAAAAAATACCGAAAAGAAATTGTGGCCCCGCAGGTAGAGCATTTTCCCCGGAGAAAAAGGTAACTGAACAGGGGAATGTTTTCATACCATGGGATGGTCTTCCCGCAACCGGGACAAAAGGACCGGGGCTTAATAATGGACTCGTCCCTGGGCAGGCGATAAATACAGACATTATAGAAGGAACCGAAAATCAGGCCGAAGAAAAACGCAATGATGGGGAATGTGCCGAACCAGTCCATTACGGCTGCCAGTCCATTTCATTCCTTTCATTTAGAGTTAGAGCTGTCATGCTATTGCCAAACTGCCGCCCACCGGCTTTGGGGGTGCAGGTAATTGTGTATGTCTGTCCGCCACCGGCTATCTGCACCTGTACATCAAACTGGATATCTGTTGAGGGTAGATAGGCCGGATACCGTCCGTTGATAGCAGCCGTACCCACAAGGGCGCCGTCCGCACCATAGCTGGCGTGTTCCTGATAGTAAACCTCCATGGCAGATGCCAGTGTCCGGCATTCTTCTTTCCCCGCTTTGTTGAATGCCCGTGTCTGGGCACCGAGATAAGCCGGAATGGCAATGGCAGCCAGAATTCCGAGGATTGCCACCACGATGAGTAATTCCACCAGTGTAAAACCATGTTCACGACGCATAATCGCCTCCCATCATTCTATTTCCTTCTTCATAATATGGCAAATTCAGTCGAATAACGCAACCTGTTTCACCAAAAACATGAAAATCAGGTACAGGACACGGGGCCTTGAACTCAATCGCTTTCTGAAGAAATTGTTTTCCATTCAATCAAACGTATGTTTCTGGTATTATAGCGTGGAACATTCCGAATGGGGGAGGTAGATTTGAGTTTTAAACCCTTTGTTTCCGTGGATCAGAATTTGAAAGAATTCACCGTCCGCGGACTGATTATTGGCCTTTTTCTAGCCGTGATCCTGGGAGCTGCAAACGCTTATCTGGGATTAAAAGCGGGTATGACCATCGCGGCAACCTATCCGGCTGCTGTGTTGGGGATGGCATTGTTGCGCCTGTTCAAGGACAACAATATTCTGGAAGAAAATGTAGTCCGAACCGTGGGTTCCATCGGTGAATCCATCGCTGCCGGCGCCATTTTCACACTGCCGGCCTTCCTGATTTCCGGTGTCTGGGATCCGGAGTTTTTCGGTTCCTTCGCCGGGTACTGGAAATCCACCGTCATCATGCTGGTGGGTGGTATCATCGGTATCCTCTTTGTCACCCTGCTTCGCCGGGTGATGGTGGAAGATGCCACGCTGCCGTTTCCGGAATCCGTCGCAGCATCTGAAATCCACAAGGCCGGGCGTTCCGGTGTAACAGGAGCCAAGTACCTGTTTTATGCCATGTTCACCGGCGGAATGGTGGAATTCCTCAAAAACTTCCACGTATTCAAAGGAAGCTGGGAATCTTTCATCGGATTTGCACAGAAGATTGTTCCGGGCACGGCCAAGGCAAAAGCCGGCTTTACCGGTGTCAATACCGGTGGCGGCTTTCTGCTGAAGTCACCGGCCTTGAGTCCGGCATTCTTCGGTGTGGGATATATCATCGGCCCGGTGCTGGCCGCCTTGAACTTTGCAGGTGGTGTCCTGGCATGGGGACTGTTTGTCCCGCTGCTCATGCTGGTACTGGCACCTCAGTATCTGCCTTTTGTTCATAGCGGTTCCATGACATGGGTGGAAGTTTCAAAGGTTATTTTTGCCACCATTGTGAAGCCCATTGCCATCGGCGGCATGTTGATGAGTGCCGCTTACACGCTCTACGGGATGCGCAAGTCCCTTTTCGCCGGCATCAAGCGCTCGGTGGATGATGTCAAGAAGGCGGCAACGGCCAAATCTGCAACCATCCGCACCGATAAAGACCTGAACATCAAGTTTGTGTTCAGTGGGATGGCTGTTCTCTCCGTCATTACATTCATCGTATACTGGTGGTTCATGGGATGGGGTTCTGCCTCTTTCTGGCCCGCACTGGTGGCAGCGCTTGTCATGCTTGTTGCGGGGTTCTTCTTTGCTGCCGTTTCCGGCTACCTGGTGGGGCTCATCGGCTCATCCAATAACCCCATCTCCGGCCTGACAATCTCCACACTGGTAGTGGCTGCAATTCTGATGGTTGCACTGGGCGCCAAAGGAACCCAGGGTATTACTGTTGTCCTGGCTGTTGCAGGCGTTGTCTGCGTGTCTGCGGCCGTGGCAGGGGAAATGCTTCAGGATTTGAAGGTGGGATATATCCTCGGTGGTACCCCATGGAAGATGGAAGCAGCGGATTTGATCGGCGTCGTCGTTGCAGCATGTGTCATGTGGATTCCGCTCTTTATTCTCAACGCAGGTGACCTGAAACAGGCCGCTATCGACGGCCATATCGGCGGTTTCGGTGGCGATGTGCTCGCAGCGCCCCAGGCCGGGCTCATGGCGCAGCTTTCAAAAGGCATCGTCGGGGGTAACATGGTGTGGCCACTGATCATTGTCGGCATCATCATGGCTATCGGATTCATCCTCCTCCGGGTAAAGAGTCCGATGCTGGTTTGTGTTGGAATGTACCTCTCCTTTGAAACCGTTGCGGCCATTTTTGTCGGCGGTATCATTCGCTGGATTATCGATTCCATCATTGCCAGACGCAACCTTTCAGACGAGGAAAAGTCTTCAGTGGAAAACAGAGGAGTACTGGTGGCATCCGGCCTCATAGCCGGAGAAGCCCTGATCGGACTGTTATTTGCCGCCCTTTTCTTCTTTGATGTGAAAGTTCCCATTCTGTGGCCCAATTCCAGTTTTCTGGTCAGCATACTCGTGATGTTCGCATTGGGTTACATGCTGGTAAAGATTCCCCTGGGAGTATTAAAGAAAGAGAATGACTGAAGAACATAAAGATAAAAATCTATTAACCCTGGTTCCAAACCGGATTCGGGAGTTTGAAATGGAAGGGGAGAAGGCAGTGATCCTTCTCCCCCGCTTTTCCTCCGGCTGGCCGTCCCGGCACATTCAGCCCAGGCTGAAGAAACCCACAATGAGGGTGAGGCTGGATGAAATCGGCACCATGGTCTGGCAGTTGGTTGACGGCAAAAGAACCGTCATGGAAATTACTGAATTGATCGGAGAACGTTTCGGGAAACGGGTAATCCCGCCGCACGAACGAGTCGGGATCTTCATCACAATGATGAAGAATGAAGGCATGATCAAACTGGAGGATCCGGAAGATGTATCGTGAACTCTTTTCAGTCCTGACACTGACAATGATGGTGGCATTGACCGTGTTTGCCGCAACACCGGCTAAAAAAAGTGCAGAAATGGAAAACGTAGAAAAGATACTTGCAATTTTCAACGAAGGGAATGTTCTTTTTCTGGATGCCCGCCCCTTTGAACAGTATGCTGAAGGGCACATCCCCGGTTCCATTAACCTGTCCATCCATGACGAAGCCGGGATGGACCTCCTCTTCAAACTGAAAGACATGCTGGATTCCGCACCGAAACTGGTTTTGTACTGCACCGGTATCAGTTGTGACCTCAGCGACATCCTGGCAAAGAAACTGGTAGAAATCGGCATCCCTGAAACAAAACTTATTGTCTTCAAAGGAGGAATGGAAGCATGGAAACAAGCCCGTTACCCGGTATCAACAGATACCGGATTTCAGAAATCCTTGCAACAATAAGCCGCCTGGGTCTTGCCGCCGTGTTTCTATACGCGGCAGTTCCGAAACTACTGGACTGGCCCGGGTTCTCAGAGGCTGTTGCCCGCTACCATATGCTCCCTGACATCATCACGCCGGTATTTGCCCTACTGCTGGCATCCCTTGAACTCGTGCTTGGTTTTCTGCTTCTGGCCGGCATCTACACATCACTGTCCGCATGGCTCACCATCGGGCTGAATGTTATGTTCATTATTGCGATGGGACAGGCCATGATTCGGGGCATTGATACCAGTTGTGGATGCTTTGCCGCATCCAAAGAGCCATTGGGATTCCTGGATATTGTGCGGGATCTGGTATTCATTGCAATGGCTGGACTTGTTCTCTGGAGGACAAATGAATCTTAGAAACACACCGACACCAGCACCTGAAAAAACCGTGGACGTGCCCGTAACTGTGCGATTCAGAGACCTTGACGCCATGGGCCATGTCAACAACGCCACCTATTTCACCTACCTGGAACAGGCTCGAATCGGATTTCGCGATCAAGTTTTGCCTGAATTTTCCGGTAGATTCGAATTCTTCGCAGTTGTGGCAGAAAACCACCTGATTTATCGCAAACCAATATTCTATGAAGACAAGATAATCGTTCGCTGCTTCCTTTCTCACATCCGGGGGAAAAGCTATCGGTTTAACTATATCCTCCTGAATCCTGAAACCGGGGAGGAAAAAGCCAGGGGGTATTCTGTGATGGTGGGATTTAACTACAAGACCGGTCAAGTTGCCCCTTTGGACCCCGCTTTCATGGAACCTACTCGCCCATATACCGCCCTGAATACTTGAAAGACCGCTGATATCCGTTACAATGCAAGATAGGAGGAGATATGGCTGAAAATAGTGAGAAGAAAGACACTCCACTGAAGGCATCTCAAGGTGTGCGCCATATCCTGGATGCTACACGTTTCTCCATCAAGGGGATTGCTGCCACTCAGAAAACGGAAGCTGCCTTCCGGCAGGAGTTGTTTCTGGCTGTCATTCTTATTCCTGCTGCCTGTTTCCTGCCCGTCGCACCGGTAAACCGCATTCTCATGATTGTGAGCCTCCTCCTGATACTGCTGGTGGAACTCCTGAACTCCGCCCTTGAGTCGATTGTGGATATGGTTTCCCCGGACTATCACGAGCTGGCAGGAAAAGCCAAAGACTGCGGCTCCGCTGCAGTCATGTTCTCCCTTTTTATTGCCGGGGTAGTATGGGCACTCTCCCTCTGGCAAACGTTTGTCCGGTAACGATGACAGAACATTCGTCCCTGCTGAAAAACTGAAACAGCAATATTCTTGTCTCGGCCATTTTTACCGTCTCGTTCTGGAGAATGACCGGGAATTTCCCTGCCGGAGTGTTCTGGGAATACTGAAGACGGATAAGTTCGCGGGATTCCGGGAAGAGATTGCCAATTCGCATTCAGATGCCCTGGTTATTATGATGAATCCAGGCTCATCCCACCCCCTTTCCCCCGCCCACGAAGATGGCAGGGTGGCCGCAAGTGCGATCAGAACGATGGAGTTGACTCAGCCGCTTGTCCCCACCGTCCCGGATACCACTCAGTACCAGGTCATGCGATTGATGATCGTCCAGAACTGGGACCATGTACGGGTCGTCAACCTCTCTGATCTACGAAACCCGAACAGTGTAGATTTTCTTCAGACAGTCTCCCGTCTCAAAGAAATACCGGGGGGATCTGTGCATTCCATATTCTCCATCGAGAGAAAAAAGGAATGGAACCTTCGTCTCTCTATGAACCGGGGGCCGATCATTGCCGGATGGGGTCAGAGCCCCCGACTGAGCAAACTGGTGGAGCACTGCGTTCATTCAATAGGAAGAGAAAGAATTGTCGGCGCCCAGAAACCCGGACATCCCCTCTGTTTTGCCCACCCCAGCCCCCGGAATCATGCATTCAAGCTGCAATGGCTGGCTGATATAAATTACCAACTTTCAATAAACTCCTCCAATCGCTGATTCCTGCCACCATAGTCTGAGCAGTTTCGCGAATCAACCTTCCCGTTCATCTTATTCGTTTAATGAATTATAGGTTCTTTTGAAACTGGCATAATGACTGACGCATATATCAGTGTTCAAGGCCATGACGAATGGTGGAGGAAAGCGTGAACACTTTTAGAAAAGTTTCCACAATCACCTGCCGGCCTCTCCGGATTGCCAAACCGGCCCCGATGGCACTCGCCGACATATTCCTGATCGGTCCGGCAATTCTTCGGTTGCAATTCATGCCTCTCTGGATATAATTGGAACAGGAGGATTCAGTGAAAAAATATCATCGTTGGCACAGGGGACTTTTGTCTCTCACAGTACTTGTCATGTTCTTCATGGCAATTTCCCCTGCATCCGCACTGGACCCATCAAAAAAACTGGATCAACATACCCTGAATATTTTTACGACGGAAGATGGTCTGCCCCAGAGCTCCGTAATGAATCTTGTTCAGACAAAAGACGGATACCTCTGGATGGGCACTTTCGAGGGACTTGCCCGTTATGATGGCGAACAATTCACAGTTTTCAATAAAAGAAAGGTTCCTGAACTGGGGAACAACACCATCAAGGCACTTTTTGAAGACAGCCATGGTTGTCTGTGGATTGGCACACCAAGCGGACTTACCTGCTATAGCCAGGGTGTGTTTCGGCATTTCAACGTACAAGACGGGCTTGCCGGAAATTCCATCACTACAATCAATGAAGACAAGAATCATTACGTCTGGATCGGTACCAACCGGGGCCTCAGCATGTATGACAACAAGAACCACTTCACCTCTTTTACAGTTGAAAACGGCCTTGCTGATGGCTACATCTCCGCCCTGGCGCCTTCATCGGACGGGGGGCTATGGATCGGAACACCAAAAGGCCTGGATCGGATACAGGAAGGTAAAATTGTTCATCTCAACGCCCCATCCGATTTTCCAAGCATGAACATTCATACGCTCTATGTGGAACCATCCGGCACCACTCTCTGGATCGGAATTCAGGGAATGGGGCTGATTACGTTACGGGATAAGCGTTTTGAAAGAATCGGCCAGACGGAACCTGGCCTGATAGATGTCCGCGTCATTTTTCGGGACCGGGAAGGTTCTCTGTGGATCGGCAGCAACGGCGGGGGACTGTTCTCTTTGTCACAAACGGGTCAGTTTTCCGTTCTGTCCGAAAAAGAGGGGCTCTCAAACACATCAGTACGAGCAGTGCTTGAGGACCGGGAAGGTAGCCTGTGGGTCGGCACTCGGGTTGGGTTGTTTCAACTGAAGGACGACAAATTTACCTTACTTAATTCCAGAAATGGCCTCCCCGTCGACAGTGTCCGCAGTCTTCTGCCGGGGAAAGACGGAACAGTCTGGATCGGAACAGTCGGGGGTGGTCTGGTCCGGTATCAGAACGATAAATTCACCACCATCAAGAACCTGGATGCCGACTTTATCTGGTCCCTGGCAGAAGGTGATGACGGCTCCCTATGGATCGGCACATATGGAAACGGCTTATATCATTTGAAAAACGGCCACTTTACCAGGTACTCAACCCAAAACGGCTTGTTTAATAATATAGTTCGAGCTATCCTGGTACTGCCAAACGGAGATGTCTGGGTCGGAACCAATGGGGGCGGCATCAGCATCATATCGAAAACCGGAACCCGTACCATCACAACTAAGGAAGGTCTTTCAGGAAACTACGTTTATTCACTGGCACTGGATCAAGAAGGGGCCATCTGGGCGGGAACATACAACGATGGTATCAACCGGATTTCAAATGGGGAAATTAGAGTTTTCAATTCCAGGAACGGATTTACCAACACCGGCATATGGGCCATTCATCCCGATTCGGACGGTTCTATATGGATCGGCACCGGAAACGACGGACTATTTCACTACGAGAACGAACATTTTCAGCGGTTTTCCATGCGGGAAGGCCTGTACAGTGATTCTATCTTTTCCATCACTGAAGATGGAAGTGGAAATTTCTGGATGAACTGCAATCGAGGAATTTTTACTGTTGAAAAGGCCGCTTTGAAAAAAATGGAAGAAGGTGTGCGAGATTCCATCATCTGCAGGTCTTATGGGAAAGCCGAAGGCGTCAAAGCCACTGAAAGCAACGGACCGGCCCAGCTTGCCGCCTGCCGGGCTTCGGATGGGGCTCTCTGGTTTTCCAGCATCAAGGGAGCCATCGTCATTTATCCGGATAAAATGCCAATGAATACAGTTCCTCCCCCCATCGCCATCGAATCAGTTCATGTAAACGGTGAAGAATACTCCCACTATGAACCAATTCGTGCGCCAATTGGGAGGGGAGAAGTCGAGATTCAATATGCCGCCCTCAGCTTTCTGTTGCCGGATAGGGTCACGTTCAAGTATCAGCTGGAAGGACTTGACGCCGATTGGGTAAATGTCGGACACAGAAAGATTGCCTACTATACAAACTTGCCACCTGGACAGTACACCTTCCATGTCATTGCCTCCAACAACGATGGCGTCTGGAGTAAGACAGGCCAGACCCTCAGCATCTTGTTGCTGCCCCGATTTACCCAGACTGGCTGGTTCAGAGGTATTGTTGTTGTTTTGATCATCTTTTTGCTGTTTTTCTTGTACCGATTACGGGTGAGACAGATTCGCCACAGGGAACACACGCTGCAAATAGAAATTCAGGAAAGAACAGCAGAGCTCAACAAATTGAATCAAAAACTGGCTGACCTGGCTCAGACAGATGGACTGACCGGCATTCCAAATCATCGATATCTCATGCACCAGCTGGAAAGGGACTGGAAAACATGTTTTCGTGATTCCACTCCGATTTCCCTTATTTTTGTTGATATTGACAGATTCAAGCAGTACAACGACAGTCTTGGCCACCAGGCCGGAGATGTCTGCCTGAAGAAAATTGCGGCTATGCTCCAGAATGAACTGAAACGGCCCCGGGATTTCCTGGCCCGCTACGGAGGAGAAGAATTTATTGCGGTCCTTCCAAATACTGAAAAAGAAGGCGCCTTGAATATGGCAGAGTCTCTTCGCGCCGCGGTTGCTCAGGGATGCACAAATGATGTCGGGATCATGTTGGTCACCATAAGCCTCGGAGTCAGCACTGTGGTACCCCTGGACGTCAACGACTTTGAAAAGCTAATCAGTGCCGCGGACACCGCCCTCTACATGGCCAAGCATGCCGGCAGAAATCGGGTCATGTTCTCTGAAATTATCAACAAGTGAAGGGCGATGAGTGCTTGGAAATTGGTAAATCAAAAGGCGGGAAGCCGCAACTCCCTCTCTTGTCCTTTTTGAACCATCCACCATTCACCTCCCACTATTCACAAGGTGCAAAGCGCTGCTCTGACGTCCGCATCTTGAGCCGGAAATATTGATTATCGTTCGGTCGGATGATATGATGGAGCCATTGAAAATACACTTCATATCAGGGGGAGAATGCAGTGAAACTAGACCAATTTGTCCTAAAAGCACACATTCGGTTCCAGTTTGATGCGCAAGACAAAACCGATTTCTTCAAGAAAATGGTGAAAGATATCTCTGTTTTTCATGAAGACTTCGAAGAAGAACGTCTGCTGGAACTCTTTTACCTTCGGGAAGAAACTATGAGTACCGGAATCGGAAATGGCATCGCCATTCCCCACGTAATGTATGAGAAATGCGAAAGTCAGGAAATTTTTGTCTATCGACTTGCAAAACCGATTGATTTTGCTGCACTGGACAAGAAACCTGTTGAATTGATCTTTGTCATGGTTGGCGCCCCATCCCCCAGCAACATCATCAACCTTCAAATTCTCGCCAAACTGGCACTGATGATGAAGCATCCTGAATTTCTGGATAAACTCCTTTCGGCAGAAAGTGAAGACGCACTTTTCGAGGTCCTGATTCACTATGACTGAAGCAAAGCTGCTGGTCTGTATCATCGAAAAAGAAGAACGCCTGGAAGATGTCCTGGAGGCTTTGATGGAAGAAGGAATTACAGGAGCCAGCATCCTGGACGCCCGGGGTATGTTCGAATACATGGCGGACGAAATCCCACTTTTTGCCGGATTTCGCGGCCTCATCCAGGGCAACAACCCTACCAACAAGATGATTCTGTCCATGGTGCCGGATGCCGCCACCCTTCAAATAGCTATGAATACCATCCAGTCAGTGTACGGAGACTTTTCACTGCCCAATACCGGCATCATGTTCTCACTGGATATCGGGGAAGCCCGCGGGGTTAAGACCTGACATGTTTGCCAGGCTTTTTGTCATTTTCGCAGTTGCAGTGGCGTATTTCAGTTTTTCAATCATCTTCCAAAAGAGAAAAATCTCTACGTTCGTTGGCATGGAATATTTGATCCTGGGATTTCTGCTATCAAATCTTCCCCTTGGACAAGGGTTATTGAAACCCCTGCTCTTTCCCTTCCTGGGCTGGATCGGCTTCCTGATCGGATTGGAAGTGGACTTTCACTACATTCGGAAACTGCCTGAAAATTTCCTGGTAAGAACAGCCGCATGGACTACGGGACTGGTCGCCGCAATTGCACTGGGTATTGGATTGTTAACCACCAAACCAGTGCTTGCTGTCTTCGCACTGGCCCTGGCCCCTATCAGCTTCCGCACGGTTTCTCACTTTATTCCTGCACGGGGAATTGAGAACCGTACCGTACTTTTCTTTGTCAGTGTTGTTCCCTTCTTTATTCTTCTGCTTTTCACCGGCATTCAGGTAATTACGCTTCCACTGGTTTCCAGCCTGTACCTGTTGTGCTTCAGTGCTCTGTTCGCAATACTGTCACGTGCTCTGCTTTCGTTGAACCACAGGCCAGAAGGCCTCCTCCTGATACTCATCGGTGTCATTGTTCTGGTTTCAGAAACCTGTGCCGTATTCCGGATTTCTCCCTTGATCGTTTCCTTTTTCTCCGGTGTGTATCTTGCCAACACCTGCAAGAAATGTGAGCCAATTTACCGGGATATCGCAACGGATGAAAAGCCCCTCTATATGCTTTTCCTCCTCCTTGTGGGAATCCTGGCAGGCATACCGGATAACCCGGAATTCCTTTTCTCCGCCCTTTCCATTGTACTTATGACAGGAATTTTTCGCTGGCTCTTTGTGAAAACACATTGGTTCAGTCTCAACCAGCACTTCTGGGCCTATTTCATGGCACCGGGCGGGCTGGCCATTGCCATTGGCACGGATATCTGGATGCAGGATGGCGCCACCCTGCCCAAGGTCTGGTTTTCAGCATTTCTGGTAGCCGTTATGGTTCTCCAGGCAATAGGTGTGCTGTTCGGAAAGAAGGAGGAAGCAAAGTGAACTGGAAAAATATTGCCAGTTTACTGCTTAACATCATCGCCGTGTCCACCCTGTTTTTCCTTATATTGGCCGGCAGCAGTTCTGTTCCTCATAACTCTGTCATCGGTCCCTACCTGGCACTGGGTTTTCTTATCATCGTGGCATATCTTTTCGGTGTTCTTGCCCGAGAGCTGGGTTTTCCCGCCCTGACAGGCAACCTCCTGGCCGGTATTCTGTTCGGACCATCTGTATTGGGGCTTATCTCCCATACTGACATCCAGTCCCTTGAATTCATCAACACCATCGCCCTGAGCTTCATCGCGCTGTCTGCCGGAGGTGAGTTGAAACTCAAGAGCCTCCGGGAAAATGTAAGAGCCATTTCAGGCATTACCCTGAGTCATACCCTCTTGATTTTCGGTGGTACCTTGATCGTCATGGTTCCTTTTCTGAATCTATTTGAGGTCCAGGGTATCTCCGGGATAAAAACAATATGGATGGCAGCCATCATGCTGTCTGTGGTTGCTGTTGCAAAATCCCCAGCATCCACAATCGCAATTATCCATGAATACCAGGCAAAAGGCCCATTCACAGATGTAGTTCTCGGTGTGACTATGGTGAAAGATATAGTTGTTCTCCTGTTGTTCGCACTTGCAATGGGAGTAATCCGGGGTATTGGCGGCGCGGTACCTTTCTCACTGTCCTTCCTGATCCAAACCTTCGGCCATATCTTTCTGTCCATCGCAGCGGGACTGGCATACGGTGGTCTGATGATACTTTTTTACCGCTACGTGGCCAGAGAAATCACCGTTTTTATTGTCATTGCCGCCTTTCTTGCCAACGAACTGGCCCATTTTGTCGGGCTGGAGCAAATGCTCATGTGTATGATCGCCGGTTTTGTTGTTCAAAATTTTTCCCGACAGGGCCCCTTGATGATTGAAGGAATTGAAAGGAGCCACCTGCCCATCTACGTCATCTTCTTTTCCATCGCCGGTGCGGGGCTGGATTTTTCCTATTTCGGTTCGGTTTACCTCCTTGTCACCCTGTTTGTTGTACTCCGGGCCATCCTCATTTTCTTCTCAACTGCCCTTGGTGCGAAGCTCACCGGAAGCACTGATGCCATACGCAAATACGCGTGGACCGGCTTCCTCACCAATGCCGGTCTGACATTGAGCATTGCCATACTTGTTGAAAAGGCTTTCCCTGAATGGGGACAGCCGCTGAAAGCCATCATCATCTCCGTTATTGCCATTAACCAGATTGTTGGCCCTGTATTGTTTAAGATTGGATTGGTTAAGAGCGGGGAAGTGAAGCCGCAGAGCAGCAGCAATGGGTGATGGGTTTACAGAAATGTTCCATTTTCAGTCTTCACTGTGCTGATCGAAAATGGTAAGTGGTCTGTCTGAATTAACCAGTGAAATCCGGT
>PFTO01000078.1 GCA_002789615.1 Acidobacteria bacterium CG_4_9_14_3_um_filter_49_7
TTTCGCTTCGCTTCACGTTTCCCATATGCCCCACAGGTCTGCTACTCACCAGACCTTTTTACAGCAGTATAGGGACATAACCGCACTCGGAGAAAAACTTTGCTATTCATAAATGTAAAATTAAGAATAAACCTGAATGCAGAATCTGCAATCCCGTATGCAACCCGTCATGTGCCTGCCATAGAACAAGAAAAGTGAAAATTGTGTTGAGGATTCCCCGGACAACTGTACTGTTCTGGATCTTCTCTATTTTCCATATAACCTTAACTCGACCTTGACCCGGGGAACGGGTGACAGAGCGGTTTCACAGATTGCAAGTTGTCGGGCTGTGATAAACTGCGGGAGAAACATATGTGGAGGGAATGGATGAAGATTACGGTGTTTAACGGGAGCCCAAGGGGAAAGAACGGGAACACGAATCGGATCGTGGAGGCTTTCTTGAGGGGAGCAGAGAAGGCGGGGGCAGAAACAGAAAACATCTTTCTGGTTGAAAAAACCATTGAACACTGCCTGGGATGCTTTAACTGCTGGGACACGACACCGGGGAAGTGTAGTCGAAATGATGATGTGGAAGCCCTTCATTCAATTTTTCTCGCTTCCGACTTTGTGGTGCTGGCGTCACCCCTTTACACAGACAATATCACGTCGATCCTAAAGAAGTTTCTGGAACGGATTCTGCCGTTGGTGAATCCGTGTTTTGAATACATAAACGGGGAGACCCGCCACACCCGCCGACATGACCATTATCCCGATTTCATAGCGATTTCCAACTGCGGTTACCCGGAATATTCTCAGTTCCAGGTGATGAGCCACTTTTTCAAACGGCTGGCGCGGGAAACAAATGTCGCAGTGAAGCTGGAGATTTACCGGACCATGGGAGAATTGCTGAAGATCAAGCACATTCTGTTGAATCCAGTTGTGAACCGCTATCTGAAAAATGTGGAGAAGGCAGGGGAGCAATTTGTTCAAAACGGGGCAGTGGATGAAAAACTTCTTGAGAAACTGAAGGAGTCCCTGATCCCGGAAAAGATGTACAGGAAAATGGCCAATGCACACTGGAAAAAAAAGCTTTCCCGTTTATAGAAAACTGTCGGACTTCCTGAAGGAACGCTTCGGGGAGCGGGTGTACCGGGTGACAGTGGACGGAGGATTCACCTGCCCCAACCGGGACGGCCTGAATGGTCGAGTACAGCCCTGCGCATTCTGTGATGAACGGGGCAGTGGGGCAGCCCATATTGATGAAAAAGAGGCATTGCAGTTCCAGTATGAAACCGGGTGCCGTAAAATTGCAGAGAAGCTGGGGATACGTAAATTTATCCCATATTTCCAATCGTTTACAAACACCTATGCCGAGACGGATGTGTGCATTGCCCGTTATCTCTCCGTGATGGATGAAAGAGCGGTGGGAATCGCGATCGGAACGAGGCCGGACTGTATCGCGGATGATTTGCTGGACTGGCTGGGGAAACTTTCAGAAGAAAAGCTGGTGATTGTAGATCTGGGAGTGCAGTCGCTGACGGATCGGGTGCTGGACCTGGTGCATCGGGGTCACGACGCGGCTTCGGCAGTCAGTGCGTTGGCACGGCTGCGACAGTATCCGAAAATTCACACCTGCGCGCATCTGATTTTTGGTTTACCCACCGAGACACGGCAGGAGATGATGTGCGCCACGCGGTTGTTTTCCGAATTCGGGGTAAACGGGGTGAAGCTTCATCAGTTGAATGTGTTGAAACGTACTGAAATTGCCAGATGGTATGAAGATGGTCGGGTTTCCCCCCTGGAATTGGATGAGTACGTTGACATCGTTGCGAATTTTCTGGAGCGGATTCCGCCGGATGTCGTCGTTCACCGGCTTTCTGCCCGGGCGGACACCCATTCAGATTTGATTGCGCCGGATTGGGGACGGCTCCACCTGAAGCCCACCCAAAAAATTGTAGATGAGCTTCAACGAAGAAACAGCTGCCAGGGAAAGTTTTTTGGACAGAAACCTCAGGGGGCGGGTAGTACTGGTGACCGGTTATGATGAGAACAGGACACAGGTGGTTTTGAATGGTGGATACTGAGCGGTTGAAACAGGGCAACGAAGAAACCTTCAGAGAGTTTGTCAGTGAAACAGAGCGCCTGTTGATGTCGGTGAGCTTCGGAATTCTGTTGAATTCGGAGGATGCACGGGACGCAGTCCAGGAAGCCTACCTACGGTTCTGGCGGTCCAGGGAGCGCCTGGATTCCAATGGATACATTCAGGCTTACCTGGTACAGATTTTGAGGAATGTGTGTTTCACGATGTTGAAGAAGCGGGCAAATACATTGGGGATGGATGAAATCCCCGAACCGGGGAAGAAGGAGAATCCGTCTTCCCGCCTGGGAGAAAAGGAAGTTATTTCCAGGGCAATGGCAATTCTCAAGGAGAAGGAACGAATGATTGTGGCAATGATTCATTACGAAAATCTGGACTCCACTGAAGTGGGAATGATACTGGGGCTGTCCGCTTCCACCGTTCGCAGCCATTACCAGAGCGCCCGGACACGGATGAAGAATTACATTATTCGTTACTTTCCGGAATTTGCGAGGTGAAAACCATGAAGTGTAAAGAGATTCAGGAATTTCTACCATTGTTTCAGAAAGGGCTTCTGGATCCGGAGTTGACGAAACTGACGTCTGATCATCTGACTTCCTGTGAGTTGTGCCGCGAAGCCCTTACACTGGAAAAGCGGGTTTCAGATCGTCTGGATACTCTTTTTCGTGAGAAGGCAGAGGGAGCGTCAAGCGTTGATATTGCAGAAATGGTTCTGAAGAGATCACACGGTGAGCAATTTTCAATCAATCACGAACGCAAGCGGCTAAAACTTGTTTACCGTTTTGGCGCTGCAGCGGCGACAGTAGTACTTGTACTTTGGTTGTCATTTCTTTTTCGTCAGGTGAATCCGGTCATTGAAATTGGAATGATTCAGGAGGCGCCCGTTCGGACAGCCTTTTTGCCCGAAAGTCCGGTTCGAACCCCCAAAGTAAGGGATGTTCAGCGAAAAAGCACCGTAACACGGTTGAAAGAAAACGTAGTCTGGATTTCATATACCAATTAGGAGGTTTCAAAATGAGAAAACTGACAGTTTTATTGCTGGTTTTATTGGTTTCCGGCATTGGCTTTGCTCAGGACACGACTCCGAAAGAAACAGCTGACGTGCCGGCGAGACTGGATACAAAGGTGATTAAGTTGAAGGGACCGGAGTTATCCAATGCCTATTATAGTGCGATTCGGCGTATTGTTCGGGAAGATTATTCAACTGCTGCGAGCATAGATTATGATCAGATGAGTAATGTACTGGTGATAACCGCAACACCCATTACGATTGAAAAAGTGGAACGGCTTCTGAATAAGGTGGATGTGCGGCCGGATTCACTGACATTTCTGACTTACATCCTGCAGGTGGACGGCACAAAACAGTTTGATGCCGGGCTTGACAAGACGGTTGTGAAGGAATTAAAGGAAATTGATATCAATGGGGCAAAAATCATCTATAAGTCCCGGTTGAAGACGATTAGCGGAAAGTCTCTCTCTGCCAGCATGATCCCGGATAATAGCGCGGGATACCGACTGGGATTTCGCCCGGACGGGCGCCGTGGAAGCCTAGTCCTCAATCATTTTCAGGTTGAGAAACTGATCCCGGCCAAGGACGCATCCGGAAAGATTTTCTACGATAAATGGAGTGTTTTGGATACTTCTTTTCCGGTGAAGGAAGGGAAACCGGTGATCGTCGGGATTTCCAATAAAAAGGATGATGGCGTGGTTCTTGCGGTCATGTTGCTGAAAAAGAAATAGTGCCACCGCTTGCGGTGGCACCGTGATTTGTGATTCGTGACTTGTGATTAGCGGAAAAAGTCAGGAGAACAGATTCCAGATAGAGAAAAGATCTCTGTTCCTTGTCTTTTCTTTACTCAACCTTGGTTTTTACATAGCCTGCGGCGCTCTGTGCGCCGCTTATTTTTTCGGCTTTTGTTTTTCCTGCATATCCTGAAGGCCAGTCTGTTGCAGAATTTCCAATTCAAGGCCGTCGTAAGGACAATAGAGGTAATCTGAGTTCCGCCATATATGTCCCAGTGGGCAGACTTTGTCGCACTTGGCAGTAACAAAACGCAGGGCTATCAGTTGTCGAAGCCGAAAAAAGACAATATCACCCTTCACCGTTTTGCCGCGAAACTGTATGTCCTCAATGCTCTCAATCGGTTCAGATCCTGTTCTGAGAAGCGTGATGAACAGCTTTCCATCTTTTCGATCCATTGAAATGAGGCTGGAGAAAAATACGTGGCGGGACAGGCCGCCCGCTTCCGTGAACCAGAAGGCATTTCCTTCCGCACTCCCGGGGATGGAAATTTCAGTGAGTTGATAGGTTTTGTTGCGATCAAGCGTAACAATCGCCTTGACAGCCGGAGGTGTTGCCTCGGCAAAAACAAGGCAGGAAGCAAGACTAAGAAAGAAAAAAAGTGCCTTTGCAAACATCAGTAACCTCCCCTGTGACGGTCATGGTCCCGGTTTCGTGATCCATACTGACAATGAGTTCTCTGCCGGATGGGGGCACAAAGACTGTTTTGCCAGGCCGATGCATTCCTGCACTGAAAGCCGCGCATGCGGATCCACAGCAGAGTGTAAAATCCTCAACTCCCCGCTCAAAGGTAAGGATTTTGACTGTGCCAGTATTGTGTTCCCAGAAGGAGACATTCGTTCCGTTTGGAAAAACAGAACTGTGGCGGATTTTTTCAGCCTTCTCCCGGGTCTTTGCAATGTTTTTGGGATAACCATGAATAAAAAAGTGCGGATTTCCCACAAAGACGTAGCGCCCGGCAAAACCTTCCACGGTCATTTCCTGAACCTGAACCATTTCAGGTCGAAAACGAAGGGAGGATAACCCTTTTTCAAACGCAAGGGTAACGGGCACATGGAACAGGGAAAAGCTATATGGTATTTCCGGATGCTCCTGAAGCAGCCGGGCCAGGCACAGGGAACCGTTGATACAGAACGAAAGCGTCCCGTCCGGATCGAAGTGCCGCACTTTGTCTCCCTGAACCAGCATCAAGCCATCGGCACCGATGCCGAAATGAGGGCGGCAGATGCGTCTGGCGAGAACGGGTTCCTGGCCGGGAGGCACGAAGGACTGACCGTTCTTTTCAATAATGACGATAAAGTCGTTTCCTGAGCTGTGGAGCTTGTGAAACGCTATTCCTGCCATTTCTCTTTTTTCAACCCCTTCAGGCTGATGTCAAATACCCCGGCTGGGAGTTTCTGGTTGATTTTGCAATGATGAAATGTAATTTCGGTGACTGAGTCGTTTTTCTCTTCAACCTTGATACGATGAAACAACCTTGTGTCCGGATAGAGCCATACTTCGACAAGTTTCACGTGCTTTTTTACCCGCCGTTTCTTGGGAATAAAGATGATGTAAAGGTCCTTCAGTTTTGTGTCAATCTGCTTGATATAAAAATACTTGTTCAAAAACTTGAAGGCTTTGGACACATCCATGAAATTCATAATTGTGGATTCATACTTTTTGACCTTCAATTTGGAATAAACGCCACGATCCTGATCTACTTTGTACAGAAACTTACCTTCGGACATAACAGAAATGGTGTAGGGGTCGGTAAACTGCCAGAGAAACTTCGCCGGCTTTTCGTAATAGAATTTGCCCTTGGTGACTGCCGGTTTTTTCAAAAGCCGGGTAGACCGAACCTGTGTAAAGGATGCGGCCAATGTCTCGATCGTCTCATACTGGCTGGTTGTTTCC
>PFTO01000214.1 GCA_002789615.1 Acidobacteria bacterium CG_4_9_14_3_um_filter_49_7
CATGGAAGTGAAAGGTGGCTTCGTGCTGGTATCTGCAGATGATCCCGGCATGCATTCTTCGCAGAATGAACAGGACAACCGAAACTATGCAAAATTTGCAAAGATTCCGGTTCTGGATCCCAGCGATTCGGCTGAAGCAAAGGATTTTGTCGGCAAAGCCTTTGACATCTCAGAAACCTTTCACGCTCCGGTTATACTTCGAACCACAACCCGGACATCTCACGGCAAAGGACTCGTCCAGTTGGGAGATCCGATGGAGCGTAAAGTTGCCGGATTTGAAAAGAACTTTGAAAAACTGGTGGTTCTGCCCATGAATGCCCGTAAACTCCGGGTTGATGCAGAAGCCCGCCTTCGCAAACTGGAAGCCTTTGCGGAAGAAACCGACCTGAATTTTGAGGAAGAGGGAGAAGGCCGCATTGCATTCATCACCACTGGTATTGCCCATGTGCATCTGAAAGAAATTTTGCCTTCTGCACCAATCCTGAAAATTGGTATGCCCTACCCTCTTCCCATGAAGAAGATACAGAATTTCGTGTCCCGGTTCGACAGGGTGATTGTAGTTGAAGAGCTGGATCCCTTTGTGCAGGAGCAGATTCTTGCCGCCGGTATTCATGTGGAAGGAAAAAACCTGATTCCGGGTATCTGGGAGCTGAATCCAGAGATAATCCGTGACGTTCTTGAAAAAGAAGGAATAATCCCTGAAAAGAAGCGCCACAAAACCGTAAAAGCCGATGCTATACCCAGGCCACCGGTCTTCTGCCCCGGCTGCCCCCACCTGGGAATATTCCATGCATTGAAAAAGGCGAAGGCGCAGATTGTTACAGGGGATATCGGTTGCTACACCCTTGCCGCCATCCCACCCTTCAATAGCATGGACACCTGCGTATGTATGGGTGCCTCAATCGGAAATGCGATCGGCATTGAGAAAGCTACGGGCTCAGGTATCGGGATCGCTGCCGTGATTGGCGATTCCACTTTTACTCACTCCGGTCTCACCGGCCTGGTAGACGCCATTATGAACAACAGCCATATAACCATTGTAATTTCAGACAACAGCATCACGGCAATGACGGGCGGTCAGCCCAACCCCCGGACCGGCTGGGATCTTCACCGGCAGCCGAATGCAAAAATGGACTTTGAAATTGTAGCCCGTGCAATGGGGGCTGAACATGTGTACCCTGTTGACCCCACAAATATGGCTCAAACATTTGATGTAGTAAAACGGGAACTGGAAGCCGACCATCTGTCGGTGATTATCAGTCAGGCTCCCTGCGTGCTCTATCCGAAGAAAGTAGAACGGGATAAGTTCTTCACTTTTCTGAACAACTGTACTGCATGTTCGATGTGCTCCAGAATTAATTGCCAGGCCATTACCCGGTCCGGTGAATTGACGGAAAAGGGCCGCAATAAGTGGCATATCAGTGAAGATCTCTGTACCGGTTGCGGGCTCTGCATCCAGATGTGCAAGTTTGATGCAATCCGCCCAATTTCCAGGAAGGGAGAATAATATGACAAATACGAATATTCTTCTGGTTGGCGTAGGCGGCCAGGGTATTCTGCTGGCCAGCGAAGTAATGAGTGAAGTGTTCCGTCGAGCCGGTTTTGATGTAAAGAAAAGCGAAGTTCACGGAATGGCCCAGCGGGGCGGGGTCGTTTCATCCCATGTTCGGTTTGGGGAAAAGGTTTATTCCCCGATGATCGAGGAAGGGGACGCGGATATCATGCTGTCTTTTGAACTGATGGAAGCCCTCCGCTGGGAACATTACCTGAAACCGGACGCCTTCCTTGCCACCTCAAATGTGCGGATGGTACCTCCAATCTGCAACAGCGGCACGATAATTTACCCCGATGACACTTGTGAACAACTGAAAAAGGTGCATCCTCAGGCCCGGGTCCTGGATATTGAGAATACACTTCAGGAAGTGGGCAATTCAAAGGTAACAAACGTGATTATGCTGGGTGTCCTGTCCACCATTTTGAAAATCGCAGAAAATGACTGGCTGGATGTCGTAAAAGAGGCGGTGCCACCAAAGTTGATTGACGTCAACGTGAAAGCGTTTACGGCAGGCCGCGCGTTCCTTTAGGTCTGAAACTGTTTTGAAATGGAGGACAACCCCCCATGCAACTGAATGATGCTCTGGATATTTTTCTCAACAGCTTTATCGGTCGCAATGATCCCGAGCTCAGGGACTCACTGTCCACTATCACATTCGTGTCGGAGAAACATAAAAAGGACATCCTCTTCCTTGAGGGTGAAGAGGGAGATACAATTTACTATCTCATTTCCGGAATTGTCAAACTCTCTCGAACCAACCCGGAGGGAAAAGAAGCTGTGGTTCATTTTGTCCATTCCGGAGAAATGTTCGCAGAAATTCTATTTTACACTGAGAGTCGATATCCAGTTACTGCAACTGTCCTGGATAACGCTGTTCTCCTTGGAATTTCGGCCGGGAAAATGGCCCGGCTCCTGGAAACATCACCTGGCTTTTCCATGCGACTCATCGGCCTTCTGGCCAGGCGTCTTCAATATTTTGTCACAATGATTGAAGAACTTGTCACTTCAGATGTCCGGCAGCGATTCATCGCCTACCTGGTTCATCTTTCTGAGGATCGGAACAACACACGCTTTCGTCTACCCGTTCCAAAGGGAGAACTGGCTGCCCTTCTGGGGACCACACCGGAGACATTTTCCAGGTTGCTCCATCAATTGGACAGCGAGGGTGTAGTTAAAATTCATGGCAGGGAAATCACGTTATTGAAAGTCCCGTCTCAGGAAACATAATTGACCCGCAGAGACAAAAAAAGGGGAAGCTTTCGCTTCCCCCTTTTCTATTTCTGTTCTTTTATTTACGCAAGTTTTTTCAACTCTTCCGTCAATGCGGGAATGATCTTGAAAAGATCCCCGACAATTCCGAGGGATGCAATATTGAAAATCGGAGCGTCTTCATCCTTGTTTATCGCAATAATGAACTTGGAGGACCCCATTCCGGCAATATGTTGAATCGCTCCGGAGATGCCACAAGCAATGTAGACAACTGGAGAAACGACCTTTCCGGTCTGGCCGACCTGATGGGAATGTTCAATCCATCCTGCATCTACTGCAGCACGGGATGCTCCAACTGCGCCACCAAGGAGTCGTGCAACTTCCTCAATAAGTGGAAAGTTCTCGGGCCCTTTCAATCCGCGTCCACCAGAAACTATAATTGCAGCCTCTCCCAGTTCCACTTTTCCACCCTCTTTCAGTTCAGTGGAAACCACCATGCCTTTCGGAGAAATTCCCGCAGCATCTACTTTTGTTACTTCCGGGGCTGAAGAATTTTCTTCCAGAGGAAACACGTTGCTGCGAAGGGTTACCATCTGAATGTCCGATTTGAATTTCACTGTCGCTAAGGCTTTGCCGGAATAAACGGGCTTGATCGCCACCAGCTTTCCATCGGCCACGTCCAGGCCCGTGATGTCAGAAACCAACCCGGCTTCAACCCTGGCCGCCACACGGGGAGACACATCCACACCCATTGTTGTTGCAGGGAACAGAATCACGGTTGCGCCTTGTTCCTTTGCCACATTGGCGGTTGCTTCAGCAAAGCCATCGGCAGAATATTGATCCAAAGAAGCCCCTTCCATTACAAAAACCTTGTCCGGGCCGAACTTCTTTACTTCATCTACTGCCTGATCCGCCCCCTTTCCCATCAATAGCGCCGCAACCGGCACAGACAGTTTGGACGAGAGTCTTTTCCCTTCACTCACCGCTTCTTTCGAGGCTTTTTTCAAAACGCCATCTCTTTGTTCTGCAAATACGAGTATCATAATTTCTCTCCTTACAGCGCTTTGGCTTCGTTTTTCAGGAAGGCGACGATTTCTTTCGCGGCAACTTCCGGTTCCACTTCAAGCTTCTTACCAGCTTCCCGTGCAGGCGGCAATTCCAGGCTTGCAAATTCAGTCCTGCTACCCGCAGCGCCCACTTCATCCGCAGACAGGCCCAGATCTGCCACTGTCAGCTTTTCAATGGGTTTACGTTTGGCCTGCATAATACCGCGGAGTGCCGGATACCGAGGTTCGTTGAGGCCCTTCTGGGCCACAACCACAGCCGGCAGGGAGACCTCCACAGTTTCTCGGCCGCCCTCAATTTCCCGCTCACCCTTGATTTTGTCTCCATCAACTTCAAGCTTGACACACATCCCGATGTGACCAAAACCCGCCATTTCCGCAACCATCTGGCCGACTTGAGTATTGTCTGTGCCAACACCCTGTTTCCCGAAGAAAACGAGATCCGGATTCAACTTCTTTACCACAGCGGCCAGCGCTTTTGCCGTGGCAAAAGAATCAGCCCCCTCAAAGGCACCATCTTCCAGATGAACTGCTTTGTCACAACCCATCGCGAGAGCTGTTCTGAGCGCCGCTTCTCCACGGTTCGGTCCCATAGTGGCAACTGTAATTTCACCGCCGAGAGCTTCCTTGCGAAGCAGTGCTTCTTCAATAGCAATCTCGTCGTAGGGGCTGACAATGAAGTTCACGCCATCTTCAACGATAGACTTCCCGTCCCCGGCAATCTGGATTTTGGTTTCCGTGTCGGGAACCTGTTTAACAAAAACTAAAAAATTCATGCTTTCCTCCACATCGTGTTGTAGATCTCTTAATTTTAGACGAGAAATCAGATCCAGTCAAGCGTAAAATGAATGAATGCTCATTCAGACAAGAGGTCCCACATTCTCAATGCCTGTCTGGTATCAGAAACATCATGAACACGGATTACCCCAGCACCCTTCAAGGCGGAAAACAAGGCAATGGCTATACTCGGAGCCAACCTGGCCCCCAATTCAAGACCAAGTAATCGACCAATCATGCTCTTCCTTGATGCACCAACCATAAGCGGATAGCCCAGCATTTTCAGTTCATTCAGACTCCGTAAAAGCGCAATGTTGTGATTGTCATTCTTCCCGAATCCAATTCCGGGGTCTACAACAATCTTATCGGCACGAACCCCACACCCTGTTGCAAGCTCTGCCCTTTCCTGGAGAAAATCTCTCACTTCTCCGACTACATCTGTGTAACTCGGATTCATCTGCATATTCCCTGGACTACCCTGCATATGCATACCCAGGTATCCCACATCACTTTTTGAAACAATTGAGAACATTGAGGTGTCAAATCTTCCGAAAGAAATGTCGTTTACGATTTCAGCGCCCGCGTCTATTGCCTCTTTCGCAACCCTGCTTTTACATGTATCTACTGAAATGGGGATGTCCGTTTCCTTTTTCAATCTTGCAATAACTGGAATCACCCGGCGAAGCTCTTCTTCCATTGTCACCGGCTCCGCGCCCGGACGTGAAGACTCCCCTCCTATATCAAGGATGTCAGCGCCTTCTTCAGCCAGTTTTACCCCATGGGTAATCGCAGCATCTGTCTGTCTGTATTGTCCACCGTCAAAGAAGGAATCGGGCGTTACGTTTACAATGCCCATTACAAGAGGCAATGCACCCCTGTGGCAAATGCCAAAGGGGTGTCTTTCTTTTTCATTTTGAAGATTTACATTCAGATCAGGCATTTATGCCTCTTCTGTGGTACTTTCCCCGTCTGTATCTCTTACCGGTTTTTTTCCCTTCACAATTTCCTCCACTTCATCAGCAGTAAGCACTTCCTTTTCGTAGAGGGTTTCCGCCAACTTGATAAATTTCTCCCGATTTTCATCCAGAATCTTTGAGGCTGTTTCATATCCATTTCGAATGAATTCCGAAATGGTATCATCGATCCGTTGGGCTGTTCTTTCAGAATAGTTGTTGTGCCGGACCAGATCTTTTCCAAGAAAAATTTCATCTTCAGCAACGCCGAGGTTCCACGGACCCAGATCGCTCATGCCCCACTTGCACACCATTTTGCGAACCAGATCAGTTGCGACCTCAATATCA
>PFTO01000076.1 GCA_002789615.1 Acidobacteria bacterium CG_4_9_14_3_um_filter_49_7
CTTGAACTTATATGAATAACTCTGGTATCCATCTTTTGTAAACACCGCTTCGTAGTGATCAAATTTCATCACGCTCTTCGCTCTGCCATGCTTATCTGTTGTCAACTCAAGCTTGAAGCTTTTAGCTCTCTCGTTAGATATCTCAATGTGGACACCCTCAATAGCTTGCCCGTGACCATCTGTCACATGGAACGTTACCTGCCCCGCCGTCAGACCGGCTAATGCACTTGTTGCGACTACAAAAACAATAGACAACGTCATTAAGGTTGCAAATTTCCTCATAGCTTCTCCTTCCTTTTTCAAATAATTCTTCCAATTAGATCATACGACAGTGCCTGCTGAATTTCAACAAGCTTCTTCTCTCCCACACAGGCCTCGCCGTCATTGATCAGCACGATGCCATCAATATCCGGCGCCTGCCCGATGTGACGCCCCTGCAGCAGCAATTCTGTTTCTTCTGAAAAGCCCTCGACTATCACCTCCAGGGTTTGACCAACGAGCTTTTGATTCAACTCATGTGATATCTCTTTCTGCGCCTCCATTATAACAGAAGACCGTTCCAGTTTCACGGCTTCAGACACCGTGTCTCTCAGGGGAAACGCGGGGGTTCCTTCCTCTCTCGAATATGTAAATACACCCAGATGGTGAAATCTTGCTTCTCTAACAAAATACAATAGTTGCTCTACATCTTCATCCGTTTCTCCAGGGTATCCTACAATTAGAGATGTCCGAACGAACACGCCGGGGATGCGATCCCGAATTCGCTCCAGCAATCGGAGGTAACTCTCCCTGCCCCCCGTACGTCGCATGCTTTTCAATAAACGGTCTGAACTATGTTGTAATGGGATGTCTACGTACGGACAAATCTTCTCTGATCCTGCGATCACGTCCAGCAATCGGTCAGTCACCTTACCAGGAAACATATACATGGGTCGAATCCAGCCCACATTTTCGATCTTCTCCAACTCTTCAAGCAGATCGCCCAGCCCGTCTGTAAGTCCCAGGTCACGTCCGTAAGACGTCCCGTCCTGAGCGACAAGAATCAATTCCTGTGTTCCGCTGTCAGTCAAAGCCTTCGCCTCTTCCACGATGTCCTCAATTCCACGGCTTCTCTGTTTTCCCCTGATTTTTGGAATTGCACAAAAAGAACAGCTATGATCACATCCGTCGGCAATTTTCAGGTAAGCGTATCCGATACCCGTGGAAACTGCCCGGGGAGATACATGGGAGTAAATGTAGGTCGGTGATTCAGCAATTGTCGGTGAACTCTCTTTCCCGAGAAACTCAGCAATATTTTCAACACCATCGATACCGGACAAGATATCAATCTCGGGGATTTCATCCTTCAGGGCATCCGGATAACGTTGAGCCAGACATCCCGACACCACGAGTTTTCCAACCTTTCCAGCTTCTTTGGCTTCAACAGCCTCCATAATCCAATTTATTGATTCTTCCTTTGCCGACTGGATAAACCCGCATGTATTCAGAATTACCACGTCAACGAAACCGTCGGTCTCCACGACCGGGGTGTACCCTTTTTCAATAAGAGTCCCTGCAATTACCTCTGAGTCTACAGTATTCTTAGGACATCCAAGGGAAATCAGTCGAAATGTTTTCAAAGAGACAATTCCTCCGGAAAGCAAAATTCGCCCGGTCTGAGCCGGGCGAATCGTAAATTATTTTTCGTTTCCATTTTGTGCACAATCTTCCGCCTTACGGATATATCCTGCTCAGCATCCGGGGCCAGGGAATGGTTTCCCGAACATGATGCAGACCGCATATCCATGCCACTGTTCGTTCGATACCCAGCCCGAAACCACCATGGGGAACGGATCCATACCGCCTCAGATCAAGATACCAGGCATAGGCATCTGCAGGCAGATTTTCTTCATCAATTCGTTTCAACAGATGTTCAATATCTGCCGAACGTTCACCACCTCCGACAATCTCTCCATAACCCTCAGGTGCCAGCACGTCCACACCCTGAGCAAGGTCAGGATTCTCCGAGTCCAACTCAAAATAGAAGGCCTTGAAGCTGGCCGGGAATCGGTGAACCACAATGGGCCGGTCATATTCTCTGGTCAGCACGGTTTCATCATCACCACCAAAGTCATCACCCCACTTGATGTCGGACCCCAATTCATGGAGTTTGTCTATTGCTTCAGTATAGGTCATGCGGACAAACGGTTGTTTAACCTTTTCCAGGGGCTCAATATCCCGTTCCAGCATAGCGAGTTCTTTTCTCCTGTTGGCCAGCACCTTGTCCACGATGTAAACGACAAATTCCTCTGCGAGGTCCATCACCTCATTCAATGTCACGAAGGCCATTTCCGGCTCAACCATCCAGAACTCCGTCAGATGGCGTCGGGTCTTTGATTTTTCCGCCCGAAAAGTGGGTCCGAAGCAATACACCTTCTTGAATGCAGCGATCGCTGCTTCCGAATAGAGCTGGCCGGATTGAGTCAAGTAGGCGGGATTTCCAAAATAATCTGTTTCAAAAAGAGTGCTGGAACCTTCAGCAGCACTGGGGCCCAGAATGGGCGAATCAATCAATGTGAAATCCCTTTCATCAAAAAAATCACGGCAAGCCTTGATAATTTCGTGACGAATCCTCAAAATCGCCCACTGGCGCTTGGAACGAAGCCAGAGGTGGCGCCTGTCCATCAGGTACTCTACTCCGTGTTCTTTCGGTGTGATGGGGAAAGGCTCCGCGATCTGGTAAACCTTCATGGTTTTGACCAGCAATTCTTCAGTGTTACTCCGGGGGTTATGCTGAACCGTTCCGGTCACTTCGATGGCACTTTCCTGGGTCAGCTCCTCAAAGCTCTCCAAAGCCTCCGAACCACTTACTCCGTTCACCAGAACGCATTGAATAAAATCCAAACCGTCACGTAATTCGATAAATTTGATCTTGCCACTGCTGCGTTTCAATCGTACCCAACCCTGAAGGGTTACCTCTTTATCGAGGTAACCCTTCAGGTATTTTGCCAGAATCACAGGCATCCTTGCCTCCAGATTTCCTATTGGTTATGTCTATGGTCGTTGCCCCTTGGACCATGACTGCCGCCACGATGGTCATCACGTCTAACATTGTCACGGTTACCCCGATCCTGTTGATGACCGCTGTTGCGGTTCTCATCGCCATCTTCTCTTGGCAGCAACACCTTCCGGCTCAGGTTTAACCGACCCTGTGAGTCGATTTCCATTAACTTCACATCAATCTCCTGCCCCAGCTGTAGTTCGTCTTCTACGCTCCGGACACGGTAATTTGCGATTTCACTGATATGAAGCAGGCCATCCTTTCCAGGGAGAACCTCAACAAAAGCACCAAATTTTTCAATCCGCTTAACAGTACCTTTGTAGACAGTTCCAACTTCAGGTTCCTGAATAATCTGCCGAATCATATCCATGGCCAGCTTGGCTGACTCCTCGCTGGTAGCAGCTACAAGACAGGTCCCATCGTCTTCGATGTCAATCTTGGCACCACTCTTTTCCACAATTTCACGTATCACCTTGCCTCCCGGCCCGATAATCTCGCGAATCTTGTCCGGATGCACCTTAATGCTGGTGATCCTTGGTGCATATGGGGAATAATTGTCCCTCGGAGCAGGCAACGCAGCTACAATCTTATCCAGGATTTCATTATACGCCCGAACCGCCTGATCCAACGCTTCCGCCATCAATGCCTCTGTCAGCCCCTGGACCTTCAAATCCATCTGCAATGCGGTAATTCCATCCCGTGTACCCGTCACCTTGAAATCCATGTCACCATAGTGGTCTTCCTCACCGGCAATGTCTGTCAGAATCGCGTATTTTTCTCCCTCTTTCACCATGCCCATGGCAATGCCGGCCACGGGCTTCTTGAGCGGCACGCCGGCATCCATCAACGCCAGAACTCCACCACAAACAGTAGCCATTGAAGAAGATCCGTTTGATTCCAGAATCTCAGATACAAGGCGCACAACATAAGGGAATTCATCCTCTTCCATGTTGGGCATCATCGGTTCAATACCTCGTTTTGCAAGAGCACCGTGGCCTATTTCCCGGCGACCGGGGGATCTCATAAACTTTACTTCGCCCACGCTGAAGGGAGGGAAGTTATAGTGAAGCATGAATTTTTCATCCTCTTCCCCTTCCAGTCCATCGATCATCTGAGCATCACCAAAGGTGCCCAGCGTGGTCATTACAAGTGCCTGGGTTTCTCCACGGGTGAATATTGCAGAGCCATGAGTCCGGGGCAGAACCCCGACTTCGCAGGTGATGGGCCGAATCTCGTCATATGCCCGTCCATCCAGTCTGCGTTCCCGAGTCAAAAGAGTTTCACGGAACAAACGCTCCTTAACATGGTCAAACATTAACCCGGCTTCAAACTGCTCATCTTCTTCAAAAGATTCTTTTGTTTCCTTTTTCAACAGGCGAACAGCATTATATTTCATGATCTTGTCTTTGATCTGCAGGCTTTCAAGCAGCCGATCCCCCGCGAACGCTTTCACCTTTTCCCCTAACCCGGCCGGGAAAACCTTGGGTGTAACTTCCCACTTGTGGGGAGCCACAAGCGATTGCAATTCGCGCTGGGCGGCAACGAGTTTTCTGATCTGTTCATGACCGAAAGTCATCGCTTCAACCATTGTTGCCGCACTGACTTCTTTTGCGCCTGCTTCAACCATGACTATCGCATCTTCCGTCCCTGCTATGACCAGATCCAGCTTGGAATTTTCCTTTTCAGGGTACAGGGGGTTAACCACGAACTGGCCGTCAATCAAGCCTACCCGAACGCCGGCAATTGTTGTATCAAATGGAATGTCTGAAATGCACAGGGCTGCGGACGCACCTGTCAACGCCAGCATTTCAGTCTCATTTTCCCCGTCAAAAGAGTACACGTTTGCAATAACCTGTGTCTCATTCTGAAATCCTTCCGGAAACAGCGGTCTCAAGGGTCTGTCAATCAGTCTACTGGTCAGTACTTCCTTCTTGGAAGGCCGGCCTTCTCTCTTGAAAAATCCACCGGGAATTTTACCTGCAGCTGAAGTGTGTTCGCGGTAATCCACTGTTAAGGGGAAGAAATCAATCTTCTCTCTTGGTTCCGGCGCAGCGCATGCTGTAACCAGCACTCGGCTGTCGCCGCATGAAATTAAAACCGCTCCACCTGCCTGTTTGGCAAGGTGGCCGGTTTCCATCGTAATTTTTTTTCCGCCGATTTCGGCAGTAACTGTATGTACCATAAGTTCTCCGTTCGCTTGTAGTTACTTGCGCAACTTAAGCTGATTCAGGATATCCCGATACCGCTTGAATTCTTTCTTTTTGAGATAGTCAAGAAGTTTTCTTCTCTGGGATACCAGCTTCAACAGACCACGGCGCGAATGGTGGTCCCTCTTGTGCACCTTGAAATGTTCTGTTAAATAGTTAATTCTCTCTGTGAGCAACGCAATTTGGACTTCAGGGGAACCAGTATCATTTTCATGAACCCCGAAAGTGCCGATAAGCTCCGTTTTCCTTTCCTTCGAAAGCATCAGTCACCTCCTAAATAAATTATAAA
>PFTO01000194.1 GCA_002789615.1 Acidobacteria bacterium CG_4_9_14_3_um_filter_49_7
ATCCACGCCATGATCTGAGGATTGGTGTACACATCCGGTGCCGGAATATCAATTTCCGGGCCGATATAGCGGCCGATAGCCTGAATGTAGCCCCGGCTCAGTCTTTCCAGCTCGGCCTGAGACATGTCTTTGGGGTCACAGATTACGCCGCCCTTACCGCCACCAAGGGGAATGTTGACGACTGCGCATTTCCATGTCATCCAGGCAGACAGTGCCCGAACTGTATCAATTGTTTCACCCGGGTGGAACCGGATACCGCCCTTTGCCGGGCCTCTTGCATCGTTATATTGTACACGGAACCCTTTGAATACCTTCAGCGTTCCATCATCCATTCGCACGGGGATTGATACGTGAAATTCCCGCATTGGCTCCCTTAAGACGGCATGAATATCCTCGTCGAGGTTCATGAGATCTGCCGCAGTACTCAGCTGCTGCTGCGCCATCTTGAAGGGGTTCAGGGTTTCAGACATTGGGGTCCTCCTCGAAAAAATTGACGCCGTTTTCACGGCGTCTCAATTATAGATGAAAAACATTAAATGCATAGTAAAAAATTTAGGGACTTTTACCACATAACGTGGACATCTTGCAATTCATCTTCGGGCTATCTTTGATCGCAGTCCAATCACAGGGTCCTCGACGTAGCGGCAACTACGTCTGTGGCTCTGCTTTATCGCCGCAAACAAATCTAACCCAACCCTGGGCGCAATTTTGCCCATCTTATCTGGTGAAAGTTCCTTATGAAGCTGCGAAATTCAATTTCACCTCATCTGTTTCCACCAGAATGTCGTCTTTGTATTTCAGAAAAACTTCCACAACGCCAGCAAAATCGCCGACTACCCGCCCGCTTGCACTGTATTCGTAGGCGTGGGAAGGCGCATATGCGCCAGCTTCCCCCTCATGGTCTTTGTCCTGATATTCGTTTTCTTTGAACCCATCCAGATACACGCCCTTTGGAAGGGCATCAAGGTAGGCCTGGAATGGATCCGCTTCGTCCTTTTTGAAGAAATGGGCTTTGAAATCAAACCCCGCTGATTCGATGCGCTGGACAGACTTGACTTCCATTCCCAACGTTTCGTGGGTGTGTGCAATGCCATCTCCCAGGCGTTTGGAAAACTTCTTTTCCAGGCAAAGGTGCACAATGTTTTCAAATCCCAGCCATTCCTTCACAGCGCTGCCAAGGGTTTCGGTCCGAATACCGGTCCGTTTGCTGAAGAAATAGATGGGCTGTTCTCCACTTCCTTCAATCAGCCCCATGAGAAAGCCCTTCACCAGGATGAAGGGAGCGCTGATAACCATTTCTACGAACTCTTTACTCATGTTGACCTCCGAATAGGGATATTTTCAGGTTAAAATCCAGATTTTTCATCACATGTACATTCCGCCGGTTACATTCATCACATCCCCGGTTACATACGCTGCAAGGTCTGATGCAAGGAAGAGCACGGCATTGGCAACGTCTTCCGTGGAGCCGAAGCGGCCAAGGGCGATAGATGCGGCCATTTCTTTCTGCACGTTTTCGGAAAGCTCCGCCGTCATGTCCGTTTCAATGAAACCCGGTGCTACGGCGTTAACGGTGATATTCCGGGAACCCACTTCCCGGGCAAGGGATTTGGTGAATCCAATAATTCCCGCTTTGGACGCGGCATAGTTGCTCTGGCCGGCATTTCCCATGAGACCAATGACGGAAGTAATATTGATAATCCGGCCCCGGCGCTGCTTCATCATTGATCTCAGTACATTTTTTGAGGTGAAAAACATGGATTTCAGGTTCACATCCAGCACCTGCTGGATGTCTTCTTCTTTCAACCGTAACAATAGATTGTCCCGGGTAATGCCTGCGTTATTCACTAGAATGTCTATCTTCCCCTTTTCGTTAATGATACTTCTGAATCCCGCCTCCACTTCGTCTGCCGATGACACATCCATGGGTACCACCATTGCGCCGCCCATGGTGCTGGCGGTTTCTTCCAGTAAGGTTTCGTTTCGTGCCACCAGTACCACGTCGGCCCCTGCTGCGTGCAGTTTCTCCGCGATGGCACGGCCAATTCCACGGGATGCGCCGGTTACCACTGCTACCTGTCCGTTTAAGTCAATCATGTTCCTCCTCCGTCTTCGAAAGGGACTGCAGGAATGAATCGAATGTCCCGGAGTCTGAGATATTCTGTACAATAACATTTCTGTCAATCTTGCGCACCAGTCCGGAGAGCACGCGTCCGGCACCCACTTCCACAAACCGGGTAATGCCGTCGGCAATCATCTTTTGAATCAACTCTTCCCAGCGCACAGGATGTGTTACCTGCTCTTTCAGTTTTTCCTTGATATCTTCCGGTTCTGTCAGCACATCGGCCGTTACATTGCTGTAAAACCGCATGGATGGGTCATCGAAATCCACGCCGTCAATTGCCGGAGAAAGTCGATCCCGGGCCGGCTGCATCAAAGCACAGTGGAAAGGAGCACTTACCGGCAACATCACTACCCGTCTGGCACCGGCTTCCTTTAATAACGGAAGGGCGGTATTCACCGCGTCGGCATGACCGGCAACAACAATTTGACCCGGACAGTTCAGGTTGGCAATGGACAGCACTTGACCATCCGTCCGGGCGAGATCCAGCGCTTTTGCCACTGATGGACCGTCCAGTCCCATGACCGCTGCCATAGCTCCAACACCGACGGGAACTGCTTCCTGCATGTATTCTCCACGGTCGCGAACCAGTTTTACCGCATCTTCAAAAGGGATGACGCCCGCGGCGACCAGTGCGCTGTACTCTCCCAGTGAGTGTCCCGCGCAGGCCTCAGGCCGGATTTCCTCATCCTGCAGCAATTCCCAGAGCGCCACACTGAGGGTCAAAAGCGCAGGTTGCGTGTTTGCAGTCAATTTCAGATCCTCTTCCGGACCGTGAAAACAGATGCGGGAAAGAGGGAAATCCAGCGTTTTGTCAGTGGTATAAAATATTTCCCGGGCCCTTTCAAACCGGTCGCAGACATCCATGCCCATTCCGGCGTACTGCGAACCCTGTCCCGGAAATATAAAAGCTGTTTTCTTCAGTACCTTCATCTTCTCCTCCAGATCATCCTTAGTATGTGTTCTCATGCGCTGAGGGTCTTGAACAGTCAGAATTGTAGCATGGAGGCGATTCTCCATAAAGGAAAAGATTTATGCGGCTTCTTCTTGCCCATTGGCAAACTGTGGACTATAATATTTTCTACTTTGTGTGCCTGTAGCTCAGCTGGATAGAGCGTTGGCCTCCGGAGCCAAAGGCCGTGGGTTCGAATCCCGCCAGGCATACCATTTTTCAGATAAGTCCGGATAAGTTCAGACAAGGTTGAGTCTGAGTAAATAAAAAAGTGTTCTGTGTTCCGTGTTCTGTGTTCTGACCGGAAAAGACAGAAAAGACAGAAAAGACAGAAAAGACAGAAAAGACTGAGAAACCGGAACAGTCACGGTCACTTGTCAATGCATGTTCTTTCTTTTCCTTCTTTTCCCTTTCTTTCAGAACACAGAACACATGCGCCGCAGGCGCACAGAACACTTCTTCATTCCCCACGCACACACATTCAGTCGCACTTTCCGACGCTCCACCCAACGCATAAGCAACAATATGAAATGACAGTATTTTCCGGTTGATATGGCTATGAGCAAGCGTAGAATGAGTGCATATTTGACTTTGCAAGTTTACTTGCGCGAGAAAGGATGAAAATCAAGGGCCGGTGAATCGGCCGGGAGAGAGGAAATGTTCATGAATTGGAAAAGACAATGGCCCATCCTGCTGTTGTTGGTCGCGATGGGTACTGGCGGCGTCTTGGGCATGGCCAACGATGTCGCCGGGAAAACGGCTCCTGCGAAGCCGGTGGTAAACCAATTGAGCCCGCAGGAGCAAGCCCTGTTCGATGCGGTGAAAGCCGGGGACAAAGAGAAAGTGAAGAAACTGATTGCCGACGGTGTGGATGTGAATTGCCATTACGCGGATGGATTCAGTCCGGCTCACGTGGCCATTCTGAGAGATAATGTGGACATGCTGAGGCTGCTTGAGGCACACGGACTGGATTCAAAAACCCTGCTGACCGTTGGAATCAAGGGGCTGAAGGTGGACATGTGCAAAAAGAAGCAGATAGCGACAGATTTTGAGTACTTGTCTTATCCCTTGGTTCAGGTTGCCTCTGCATGGGGCAGTGCACGGTGTACAAAGTTTCTGTTGCAAGCAATACCCAAAGACGACTGGAAAGTATCGTTAGTATGTACGCCCGAGTGGCCAATATATAAGCCATTTGTATGCAAAAACCTTCTGATGGGCAACAAGTCGGAGCATTCCAACTGTTGGAGGAATTTCTACGGCTCAATAAACACCGGATCGTTGTGGAATCCCTTTCACTTGGACCTGATTCGTTTCACAGCTTGGTCGCATGGGTTCAGCAGTATATACCCGGCAGGAAAATACGCAGAGATACTTGAATGGGTGAAACACCAGACACCCCGGACATTTGACACTTCGGACAAGCGCCACTTAAGCATTCGGGATATTAAGGTAATCGCCGGAACAATACTTGTCATGATAGATGAACGGGTAATGGATACCAGAACAGCCGAGAAGCTTGAGCATGCTCTGGACTTGCTCAAGGCACTGGGGGTAAGGATTGATCTCCTTATGGATACTGTGGGCATTGACCTTCCTCTACTGAAAGCCTTGACCCGGAGGGGTTATAACCCTGCTCCGACACTTCCACACTGGGTAGCGCTAGGAGGATCTATTTCCCGTTGCCAACTCTGGGACTGGCTTTATTTTGGCAGAAAAATTGAGGCAATAAGTTGGATTCTGGCGCATGGGGGGAAACTTCCCGATGACATCATGCTGGGTGTGTGGAGATACAATAATGAGTTGGTGAAATTTCTGACTTGCATTGGTGCAGATATCAATGCCCGCAATGCGGAAGGCAAAACAAGGTTGCTTATGTTCTGCACCTGGGATTCTTTTAATATGGACGGTGACATTAAATTTTTGAAGACCCTTCTCGACGAGGGAAGCGACCCTAACATCGAAGACAATTACGGATGGCGGGCTTTGGACTATCTTTTCAGGAACGTACGTCCCGAACCCATTGAGGCATTGTTGTGGCATGGTGTAGATGTATCCCATACGGAAAAAATGTTTAGTTATTCTGTGATTTCTTATTTGATTGAGGAATACACTGATCTTTCCATTAAAATGCTTCATTTTGAGAATGCATCTCCATTCAGCCGGAACAAAGGGGAAAAACCCTTATCCCACTCAAATGCGACAAGCAGACACGTTTTCCAATGGCGCAATGCGCCATTGTTGCCGTTTCTGCAACTGCTCATTCAAAACGGCGCGGAAGTTAATTTTTTTTCCAAGAATGGTTTAACGCCCCTGATGGAGGCCGCGATGATCGGCCGGATGGACGTTGTCGTGCTGCTGGTGGAAAAGGGGGGCGATATCGGGATGAAGGCACGAAAACCCACCGACGATAGGTATCCCGAAATCTGGACCGGTAAGACTGCCATTGAACTGACTGCCGAAGGCCATCCGGCAATCCGGGACTACCTGATACAGAAAGCCAAAGAAAAGGAGAGAACTCAATGAAACAAGTATTGATTTTTCTTATGTTTGTGTCGGATATGGGGTCGGTTCACCACAGTTGACAAAAAGATGCTGGTTTGTTAGCAGAGAGGAAACGGGCGTATCCCGGGACACGTTAAATCATCGTGAAAGAAACAATAGAAGGGCCAGAAATTGACCTTTCCCCCAAAACCTGTACCAAAAGCAATGAGAGTCCTATAAT
>PFTO01000119.1:0-1382 GCA_002789615.1 Acidobacteria bacterium CG_4_9_14_3_um_filter_49_7
GTTTTCCCTCTGTGAGCTGGCACATAAAACAGAAGAAGCATTGGAGCGTCCGGATACAGAACAATAGATATTACCAATGGTGATATCTGATAAATTCTGCACACATGAGGAGGGTTTGAATTACCGTTTTAACGACATGCATTCTAATGCAACCTTATTCAAGCGATTTCCTTGTACATCGGTAGATTCCAATTCAAAGTGCAGCACCTGACCTCTGAAAGAAGACCTCATGCGGGGTCCAGTATCCGAGGCATTTCTTGGGTCGATGATTGGTCATCTTAACTGAAAAAGCAAGCGATTCGTCTGAAACCTTGCTGAAGTCGGACCTCTTTGGATGGAATTGACGAAGTAGACCGTTGGTATTTTCATTGGTCCCCCGTTGCCATGCTGCGTGTGGATCTGCAACATAAACAGTGAGATCTGTTGTTTCCTTCGCTTTTTGTGCCGTCTTCGCAAAAACTTGTACAACTCTCCTCCTTCCCGGGCATCCCGAAATGTCCACTGATAAATCATCTCCGTGCTGATTCGCATAGATGGATCATTGGGATAACGAACCTGAAGACGGCCGAAACTCATCTCTGGAGAACAGTACCATCGAAGCCGTTTCTCCACGTAACGGACACAAGCCGCGCAGTGCTCCTCCTTCGTTGATGCCGTGAATTGCGACGGCGCTCCTGGGCACGCTTTTGCGCACCATCGTTGAGGTAGCCAAAAAGCTCTGTTGAGTTGCGCTGCGGTTTTCGACTGATACGACTGTGATGACGATTGAGTTGTCGGCCGATTTCGCGAAAACTCAGGTATGGGTTATTAGAACACCTCATACTACCAGATCGACTGCATGCCCTGCATTTTAGCACCCGGTGGCGCACTTGCAATCTGAATCTGCCAGACATGACACTCGTTGTCATTAAGGTGCTACAGTCATTGTTTTTCTCGAACATTCCGGCCTTTTTTGTTTCTGGAAGTAACCCTATATTTTTCGGTTAGAACGCTAAACATTGAGCATTGAGCGCCATGGGGATTATGAACACTTTTTCCGGTTTACTGGGTTGGGTACTTATGGTATCGTAATGCCGGTTGGTTCTTTGAATTGTTCACTGAACGGAGAGATGACCGAGTGGCCGAAGGTGCACGACTGGAAATCGTGTGTACCGCAAGGTACCGTGGGTTCGACTCCCACTCTCTCCGCCATTTTTACTTTTGAGGCTTTGTATGGAGGCCTGGTCCTGTGCAATGGCGGTTTCCGAACCGTGTCAGGCCCTGACGGGAGCAGCACTAAGGGTATTGGCTATGTGCCGCAGTTAACCAGGCTTCCATAGAAAATCTGAAAATAAAGAGAATGTGAAATGAGTTATGACGTAATTGCCCGTAAATGGCGGCCA